>JBGTMM010000345.1:0-3297 GCA_041743635.1 Bythopirellula sp. | reverse complement strand
GCGCGATGAACTTGACGTCGATGATCTCCTGGTCGATGGCGTCGAAAACGTCAACTGCCGGAGTATCGTCGGCGGGTTTACCTTCCGCGGCGATCGCGTTTTGCCAAGCGCAACCTAAAGCAACCACCGCCAAGGCGAGGTGCCATTTTCTCTGTTGTAAGAACGACATGGTTCGGGAGCCTCTTCATAGGACGAGAATTTTCTTGGCTGGCTGACCAGCTATATACCAGCATAAACTGAACGCGCTGAAAATCCAAGAAAATCAGGCAATCTCGCCCGTTACTGCCGGTTCAGCAAACGCCACACGCCACACGCCACGCATTGGAATCCACAAGTTTCCGCCCAATCGTCGATAAATCCTGCTGGTTTTTGGGCGTTGTCGTCACTCCTGAAGGGCGAAAGTGCAATACTTTATTTCAGTCCCTTCCCCCCCTCAATCCCCTGGCGAATTCTAATCCCGTGTCGACTGTTGCTGCCGATTCCCCGACCGCCGTTCGTTCTCAGGCCTGGATTGTCTCGCCGTGGTGGGACATGGCGTATGTGGTTGTGACGCCACTACTGATTGTGCCGGTCGTGCTGATTCTCGTGCGGCAGGTGCTGACCCCCGAGCAAGTCTCGCTGGCGGTGATTTCCTTTGCCTCGCTCGGACACCACCTGCCGGGCTTTATGCGAGCCTACGGCGATCGTGAGTTGTTCTCGCGTTACCCGTTGCGGTTCACGCTAGTGCCTCTGATGGTGTTTGCCATGGCATTATGTTTCTCGCCACCCACGTGGCTGGCGGAAACTTTGCATCTCCCGTGGAAGCACTTGCATGGTTTGGAATTGGTGCTCCTCGTCTGGGGCACTTGGCACGGGTTGATGCAGACTTACGGTTTCATGCGCATTTACGACATCAAACGGGGCGTCAACGACCGCTGGTCCGCACGCCTCGACCATTGGCTCTGCTTGGTCGTCTTTGGCTCCGGAGTAGTCTTTAGCGACGCCCGAGTTTTTGGCGTTGCCAATGCGATGTGGCAATCGGGTTTGCCGTTGTTCGGTCCGCAGTGGTTAGCGTGGACACGGCTCGGCGTGGGCCTCATTGGCACGATTGTTCTCACAGCGTACAGCATTAATCTCGTCCGCCAATTGCGTGCCGGGCTGCCGATCAGTTGGATCAAGTTGCTGCTCATCGGCATCACCGGCTGGTTTTATTGGTACACGGGCCGACTGTCGGTCAATGTGCTGATTGGCATCGCGATGTTCGAGATTTTCCACGCCGTGCAATACTACGCGATCGTGTGGATTTACAATCGCCGCCTCTTCAATCGCGCGGGGGACCGCTTTGGGCCCTTGGGTTTTCTGTTCAGCGATCGCTGGACGATGTTGGGACTTTATTTGGCGGCAATCGGTGCCTACAGCTCGATTCGCTTTTTCACGGTGGATGCCAACGCGTACATCTTCAGCGGCACGAACGAAAATGCCTACCAATGGCTCGTGGCGCTGTTCGTCACTTCGTCGTTCTTGCATTTCTATTTCGACGGGTTCATTTGGAAGGTGAGCGAACGCAAGACGCAGGACAATTTGACCGATAAACCAATCGACGCCGCCCCAGCGATGCTCAAGGTCCCCAGCTTCGTGCATGCCGGCAAATGGGCAGTCTTGCTAACAATCGTGGCGGCACTGCTGCTGGCCGAGAAGCGGCGGCTGGGTGACACAGATTCCGATGATTTTCGACGTCTGGCGGCGCTGGCCGCGCTCACCCCTGAGTTGCCAGAATGTCACGCCTTGCTGAGCCGAGATGCATTATCCCATGGCGATGCGGCGACGGCCGTCGTTTTTGCCGAGAAGGCGCTGAAGCTGCGGCCTGGTTCGCACACGGCCCATGCCGATTTGGGATTGGCCTATCTGCTGAGCGGACGACTGACTGATGCTCAGCGGCAATTTGAGGCGGCCGTCGCGATTGCTCCCGACCAATGGGCCCATCACTGCGACTTGGGGATGGTGCTAGCGAAACTTGGCGACGCTGAGCGCGCGGAAGTGGAATTGCAAGCGGCCGTGCACCTTGGCCCTGGGCAAGCGGAAGCTCTCGAACAACTCGCGCAGTTTTACCTCGAACAGAATCGCACCGAGGACGCCGCGAAACTCTACGGCAGGATTGCCAAGCAATTCCCGACCACCCTCAGCGGCGAGTTGGGCAAAATCATGCTCTTGAATCGCGCAGGCAAGCATCATGAAGCGGTGGAACTCGCGAGTTTCCTGGCAGCCGGCAACGCCCAGGATTGGCGGGTGCTATTAGCGCTAGCGACTTCGCTCAACGCGGCGGGAGAAGCGGATCAGGCCCTCGCGCCGCTGGAACAGGCCGTAGTTTTGCGTCCCAATTCCGCTGAAGCGCACTATCAACTGGGCCTCACGCAGTTTCAACTGGGTCAATACCCGCGGACAATGCTGGCGTTGGCGAAAGCACTTCAACTCGACAGGAAACATTTTGGCGCGCAATTGCAGCTTGCCAACACTTATTATGTGTTGGGCGAAGCCGACTTGGCCCTCGAGGCCTTCCAGAAAGCGCTCGACCTCAAGCCCCATGACCCGGCAGCAAGTGCCAATTACGGCGGTTTGCTAGCTCAACTGGGAATGAGCGAGGAGGCGGAAATGGTCTATCGCGCGGCCCTTGACGCGCACCCTGATGCGAAGCAGCTCAATTACAATCTGGGACTTTTGCTGTGGCAGCAGGGCGAAAAGGTGGAAGCAAAGGAATTGATTATGAATGCAGAGAAGCAGGGCTTGCAACTTTCGCCGGAAGTGAAGGCGGCTTTGAGCAAAGCCAGCTAGCGAGAATGCCAATAGCTGGGGTTTCGCTTCGCATGAGCTATTGCGACGACGACCACTCGGTTATTTGTGATGCGGTAAAAGATCCGAAAAGGGAATTTTTTCACCAAACGCTCGCGATGTCTTTCGTCGATCCGAGCAAACCTTTCCGGTTCTCGACCAACTTCGGCCAATGCTTCATTGATTGCATTGGTGAAACGAACGGCAACTTCGGGACTCTTGCTCCCATACCAATCAAAAGATTCGTCAAAATCCCTATGCGAATCGGGCAGCAGATCAATGGGAAACATCAATGCCTACCCGTTGTAGGGCTTCCGCCCGTACAGTTTCCCACGGAATGGTTTCGACCTTGCCGGCGTCATATTCATCAGAACGACGGCGAATTTCAGCCAACCATTCTTCACTCAGCGGAGGTATTTTCTCTTCAGGCACAGTATTCCATAGGGCCTCGATCAGTTGAACCTTTTCTACCACAGGCAATCGGTTCGCGGC
>JBGTMM010000344.1:0-2905 GCA_041743635.1 Bythopirellula sp. | reverse complement strand
GGACAGACGGCAATTGGAACTGAACCCAATGAAAATGCCCTTCGCATCTTCGGTGGAGATGACGGCACGAATGTTGTCGTACTGACTCAGGTCGTTCTTAGAGAAGATCTGTTGATCGACTTAGGCGAGGGAACCAACGCGGTATCACTCAATGCCGTAAGTATTGCCCATGATTTTGAGTACTATGGCGGCGACGGCGTTGATGCGGTCTTCCTGGGCAATACAATTGCAGGTGCTAGTGCCAACGAATTCACGCCGGATAACATTGATCTGTTCCTGGGTGGCGGTGACGACTTTGTCATTTACTCAGGTGCCATCAGCGTGCAGGATCGCTTTGCCATTGAAGGTGGTGCCGGAAACGATACGTTGATTACCAACGCCATTGTTCCCGCGGTTGGTACGTTTGAGATTGACGAAGTAGAAACGGTCGTCTGATCCGAAGTACCAGACAAATTGCAGATTTGACATACCGCAGGACCTTCGTCGTTGACGAAGGTCCTGTTTTTTTGATTGAAAGAGTGTGGCTGTTCTATTCTGGCATTGGTATCGGCGGCGGCGGCGGGGATTCTATCGTTTCCGCGGGTTCCGGCAGCAATTCCAAGTCTTGTTCCCAAGGCTCGACTAACTGGGGATAAAGGCCGCGACTGAGGGGCCGTGGCCGGGCGAAAGTGTAGTCGAGATTCGGGTGATTTCGCAGTGACGCCAAATGCCGCGCGCTAAGTTCCGCCGCACAGGCAGGTCTCAAGCCGCTCCGACTTTCCGTCAAATAGACTTGGTTGTAGTCGAGGAGCGATCCCTTCTCGAAATGGACATTCCGAATTGCCAGGGCATATTCCACGCAAGCGCGGTCGAAACCGATCTTGGCGTCCGCGAGTCGCCGCTGCACGTCCAGCAAAATAAACAACGAACTTTCGCCCGCGTCGAAGGCGGCCTGAATTGATTCAAGTTGATTCTCCGAGGCCACCAACAGATTGTATGCCGTTTTGGAGTTTTCATAAGCCCGCTCCACGTCAGCCACGGCGTTGCTGAGGTCGTGGAGCACCTGCCTCTGTTGCTCTTTCAATAGCCGCCGATTGCGTGCCAGCGCGAGTTGCGAATTCCGCACCGCCGCATGTCCTTGCCGAAAACCGAGCGGCATATCGAGCTGCAAGCCAAGCTGCCAATCGTTGTAGTCCCCGCTAAAAAATTCATCATAGGCATTGTTGAACGTGCCGATGGCGTTGTCTTTCTTGGCCAAATCGTGGCCAAAACCTCGGTGGCGATAGGCACCGACCAAGTCCAATTGGGGCAGCAGTTGATTGCGGGCCGCAATCAATTCCAACTCATTGAGTTTGATCAGCCATTCTTGTTGCCGCAATTCCACGCGGCGATACATCGACTCAAGCTTGCTTTCCGCCCAGTCGAACGAGACTTTCGCCAGGTTGGGTTCGTCCTTCGGCCGGACTAGCGCGTTGTCGTTAATCGGCAGGCCCAACAGCAAACGCAGCCGTCGTTCGGCAACGAGCACGCCACCGGCGGTGTTGAAGGTGCCTCCGCTACTGCCATTGGCGGTACGCGTGCCCACCAAGACCCGCCCTCCCAGCGCGTCGAGGACTTGCTGTTGAAATTGAAAATACTGCACGCGGGCCTGGGCTTCTTGATCGGCACCGACGTGCCCGCCGTCCAAAAGCGCTTTTGTTTGCTCCCAAGTTTTGAGGCTAGCGTCTCGCGCGGCGAGGCGAGCGTCCAAATTGCGATAAGCGAAGTACAAGTCCCAGTAAAGATTCTCGACGTTGCTCACGTAATCTTGCACGTCTTCTTCGAATTGCGCAAGGCTGATGTCGGTGCGGGTGCGAGCGATGAGCACGCCGTTCGGGAAACCAATGATGGGGTTTGGTCCAGCGATGCGATTGATCTCCGTGCCGGCCCCGCGCAAGAGAGGTTGCCTGACGAGCGCCTGCAAGTTGACGTCCCAAGCACTGGGAAACTGATTGCTCACAAAATTATTGGCGTCATAAGCAAGCTCCTTGCGAATGGCGAACACAGTGCCTTGCGCTGTTCGTTTGGAGATTTGGGAGTTCAATCCCGCCAAGTCTTGCACCAAGACATTGTCGCCACCACCAACGATGAGATTGCTGTTAAGGGGTTGGTCGATTTTTTCACCAAAGCCAATGACGGAGGTTTGGGCATCAAAGGCACTGAGGGCACCCTCGACGCCAAAACGGGGGTCGGTTTCAATAATCGCGGGATCGAAGCTCGTGCCAATGGTTCTGGGCTCGACGAGAATCGTCGCCCCGATTTCTCGAAGCACTTCGGCATTTTGGAAAGCGATCTGGATCGCGTCTTCGAGGGTTAAATCCCAATATTCGGCAGTTTGGGCATCCTCCAAGGTCAACGGCTTGGCATCGCCAAGAAAATCCGTTGAGGGGGGGCTGTCATCGCGGGGGTATTCAATTTCCGCGATGAAAGTTTGATAGTTGGCCAGTTCGAGTGCCCTGTCTTGTCGTGAGTCGCGCTGTGGCTTGGCACTCGTGCAGCCACTCGCCAGGAGCGGCACCGCCAGCAAGAATGCCAGAACACAATGTGATCTTCGCGTTGGCATCGGACGCACTTTTTCGCGGGACAACGAGGAGCGATCTACTCACGGTGTGGCCCGCAGCAGAATCGGAAGATTCATTACACTCAGTGTTTATCGGCAGAACCGCTACAACCCGCCGATCTTCCCAGCAGGTGTCGGTCGTGGCGACGCGACCCGCAAAGCTTGGCCAGCTTTCCTGGTTTCACGCGGGAATCCGTTTGCCCACGGGTACCGAATATCAGCCCTAACGGCAAATTTTTTGCCTGCTAGCAAGCGTTCTGGTTCGGCAGTAGCGGCGGTCACCCCATGTTGCCAGCACGAGAGTAACTAGCGATTGTGCCGATAATC
>JBGTMM010000343.1:0-2046 GCA_041743635.1 Bythopirellula sp. | reverse complement strand
TTCGATTCCAACCAGCGCGTGCTCGATGCCGACGAGATTTACAACCTCGGCAAGTTGCTGGCCGACGCGAAATAATGTGTGATGTGAGATGTATGATTGCAGATGTATAATGATGAGATTCTGACATCATCAATCTCACATTCCACATTTCACATTCTTTACCGTGGCCAAGTATCCCAAGCGTCGAGGCAGTAAAAACACGTTGTCGCTGGAGCGTGCGCGGAGCGGCAACTCTTGGGTCTTTTCGCATCCCCGCGAGGTCCGCGAATGTGCCGAGGATTTGGAAGAAGTCCGCGAGATGATCGCCGCGGGGGAAACCGACGTGGCGGTCGATGAGCTGCGGTGGCTGTTGGAAATCTGCGGCGAAATGTTGGCCGCGCATTTTTTGCTGGGCAAGGTGGCGGTCGAAGTCAACAACGACATCCCGCTCGGTCGCGGCCATTTTGGCGCTGGTTATCAATTGGGGCTGCAAGCCTGGCGCCGCGCGGGGCAACCGACGCCGGTCGCCGCGCTGCATCCGGCCAACCGCGTGTTCTTCGATTGCGGCCGGGGGCTGGTGTGGTGTTTGCACAATCTGCAATTGACTCCGCTGGCGATTGAAGTGGTCGAGCAACTGCTCGCACTCGACTCCACCGATCCGCTGGCGCTCAAGAATTGGCTCGACGAACTACGGACCGAGGGGTTGCAAATGGTTGAACTCGGCGGCTTGTTCACGCAAAAGAACACCGAATAGCCGCGATTTCACGACATTCCGCGAACATGAGCTAAGCTTCCCCTAGCCGGACCGCCACGCGGTCCGGGAAAACTCCCTGAATCATTCCCCGGAGGGCGTGGCCCTCCGGCTAGGTGCCATGAAATTCTCTTCGTTGCTCATTCTGTGTTTGTGTCTGGGCGCTGAGGCTCGCGCCCAAGGCCCCGCACCCTTTATGATGCTCACCCACGTCGGCGGCGAGGCGCTGGAAGGCCAACCGCTCACTTGGACCGACGATCAAATGCTGCTCATGGGCCGCGACGGGCAGCTTTATGAGTTCGCTCCGAAACACGCGCGGAAATCAAAAAAAACCGCCGGTAGCTTTCGTGGATATTCGGTCACCGAGATGCGCGACCGGCTCCGCGGGGAGTTCAGCAAATCGTTCGATGTGAGTTACACACAGCACTTTGTCGTGGTTCATCCTCGCGGAGAGTGGAGCGTCTGGGCCGATCGCCTTGAATCGCTCTACCGCTCTTTCACCCATTACATGTCGGTGCGCGGGTTCAATCTTGACGAGCCCCGCGTTCCCTTAGTGGCTGTTGTGTTTCGCAACGAAGGGGATTACTACAGCCATGCGGAGGCAAGCGGCACACCGATGCAGCCGAACACCTTGGGGCACTATGATCCCGTGTCGAATCGCATCTTTCTGTTTGACGAGGGACTGGAGAGCGACAAGGATTGGACCGCCAGCATCGACACGATCATCCATGAAGCGACTCACCAAACCGCGTTCAATGTGGGGGTCCATCGCCGTTTTGCCGAGCAGCCGCGCTGGCTGGTCGAAGGATTGGCGATGATGTTCGAAGCCCGCGGCTTGTGGGATGCCCGCTCGACACACACGAGAAAAGATCGCCTCAATCGCGGCCGGCTTGACGATTTTCGCTATTTGCTCAAGGACCGTTCGCCAAGTGCCCTGCCAAGGCTGATTGCCTCGGACGATGCCTTCCGCAGCGACCCAGCGGAAGCGTATGCCGAGGCCTGGACGCTGTCGTTTTTTCTCTGCGAAACGCGGCCGAAAGATTATTGCGACTATCTGGCGAAAGTGGGGGCGCGGAAAGTGTTTAGCAAATATGCGGCGAAGCAGCGCGTGGCCGACTTTGCGCACTTTTTCGGCAGCGACTTCAAACAACTCGACGCCGAAATGTTGCGGTTTGTCGAGGATTTGAAGTAGGCTGCTTCTTTTGCTCCATGATTTGTTGAATCCATGCGTAAGCAGATTCCTCGGCTCGCCGCCAAGGCAACAGCCACAACATCTCGTAGGCGAGTTCGCCGTAACCGCTACATGATGTGGTTTC
>JBGTMM010000342.1:0-5382 GCA_041743635.1 Bythopirellula sp. | reverse complement strand
TAAGTCGGCAGCCGGCAAAAGACAACGAATCTCCTTGGCTTGGCAGCGTGGCTCACGCGGCTGGTCGGGTTGTGACATTTCCCGGTGAAACCTACAATACAAGGCTTAAATTTCCCCGTCGTCAATTGTTAAGTGGACGGCAACCGGGAAGCGGAAATTATCACTATCATCGCTACGCTCGCTACAAGCCGTAGGTGCGGTGCTTGCTTCGCCGAATCGGCGGCAGACAGATCGACGTTTTGAGCGGACTTTGTTATTGGGCGGACTTTCGATGTCGTCATCATCCAAACACAATGCTGCCAATCAAAACAGCGCCGGCAAACAGATTGCCGGCAAACAAATTGTCGCCAAACAAGTTGTGGTGTTGGGTTCCACCGGCAGCATTGGCACGAACGCGCTGGAAGTGGTCGCCGCGAGTGGTGGACGTTTGCAGGTGATTGCGCTGTCGGCCCACTCCAGGTTCAGACAATTGGTGGCCCAGGCTTGCCAATTTCGGCCGCGGTGGGTCGTGGCTACCAATGAACGCACGGCAGCCCATTTCGATTGGTCGGAGCTGCCCGTGGGCACCGAACTGCTCGTGGGTGCCGCAGCGCTCAACCGAGTGGTCACCGATCCGGCGGTCGATGTCGTGCTTGCGGCAATCGTGGGTCGCGCGGGACTGGAAAGCACTTGGGCCGCGCTGGATGCCAAGAAAACGGTGGCCTTGGCGAATAAAGAAACACTGGTGATGGCCGGGCCACTGGTGATGAAATTAGCCCGCGAACGGAAGGCCCTATTGCTACCCGTGGATAGCGAACACAGCGCGATTTTTCAAGCTCTGCAAGCGGGTCGGCACAAGGAGATTCAGCGCTTGGTGCTTACGGCGAGCGGCGGGCCGTTTCGGCACTTGAGCTCCGAAGACCTCAAGCAAGTGACCGTGGCCGAAGCTTTGGAACACCCCGTGTGGGATATGGGCCCTAAAATTACCGTCGACTCGGCCACCATGATGAACAAGGCCTTGGAAATCATCGAAGCGCGATGGCTGTTCGGCGTGGAGGCGGAGCAAATTGAGGTCGTTTTGCATCCGCAGTCGGTCGTGCATTCGCTCGTGGAATTCGTGGATGGTTCGGTGATCGCGCAAATGAGTCCGCCGGATATGCGGCTACCGATTCACTATGCCCTGCATTATCCGGAGCGAACAGCAAGCGTGGCGGAGCGTATGGATTGGCAGTCGGCATTTTCGTTGGAATTTTATCCGCCCGACTTGGAGCGGTACCCGGCGTTGAAACTGGGCCATGAATGTGCCCAGGCGGGGGGAAGTTCGGGGGCCGTCTTAAACGCCGCCAACGAAGCCGCGGTTGGGGCTTTCCTGGCCGGTGAGCTACACTTTACCGAAATCGTGCCGGCTTGCCGGAGCGTGCTGGAATCTCACAATTTTGAATCGCATCCCACACTCGACCAACTGATCGAACTCGATCGTTGGGCTCGAGAGGAGGTTACGCATTGGGTATTTGCTTGAACGATATTTGCTTGCTTGGGGCCACAACACCGTTGGAATGGCTGTTGGTCATTCTGCAAGTTTCGTTGGGGCTGGGGGCCGTGATTTTTGTCCATGAACTCGGGCACTTTGCCGTCGCGAAAATGTGCGGCGTGAAGTGCGAGAAGTTCTTCATCGGTTTCGACATTGGCGGCTACAAGCTCAGCCGCAAATGGGGCGAGACGTAATACGGCATCGGCATTCTGCCATTGGGCGGGTATGTGAAGATGCTCGGCCAGGACGACAATCCGGCCAACATCGCCGAGCAGGTGCGCGAATCACAAGTGCAAGAAGGGAGCCCCGTTCAAACGAAAGAGATCGTCGGCCCCGACGGCACGAAGTATGTGGTTGATAGCCGCAGCTATTTGGCCAAAAGCGTGCCGCAGCGGATGGCAATTATTTCGGCCGGCGTGATTATGAACGTGATCTTCGCGTTTATCTTTGCGGTCATCGCCTATGGGATCGGCGTGCCGTATATCCCCACTGTGGTGTCGGAGACGTCGCCCGGTTCGGCCGCTTATCAAGCGGGGCTGCGCACGGGGGATGTGATCACCAAAATCGGCGACATTGAAAAGCCGACGTTTACCGATCTCAAGACGGGTGTCACGCTCGGCGATTTGGAAAGCGGCATTCCGTTCACCGTGCGTCGGATCGCCACCGGCAAAGAAGAAACCGTCGTGCTCAAGCCCCGGCAGGAATCAGGCGGCTTGGCGAAGGTGGGGATTTTCTCGCCCCATTCACTCCGCTTGAACGCCGGGTTTCCGGTTGCCGAGGGTTCCTCAGCGGCCGAGGCTTCGCCGAAGTTCGAAGGGAACGATGACATCATTGCCGTGAATGGCGAGCCCGTGAGCGGCTATCACGAGTTTGTGGCGCAAATCGTCGAACACACTGGCGAACCGCTGGAAGTGACCGTGCAGCGCGGTGGTAAAGCACCTGCCGACGATCCGTTTGGCTTGCGCACGGGGGGTGAGGAACTCACGATCACTGTCCCAGCCAAACCGACCCGCAGCTTGGGGCTCGTGATGGAAATGGGCAAAATCGTCGCGGTGGAGCAGGGAACCGAAGCCGCTGAGAAGCAAATCGCACCAGGCGATTTCATCGACAAAGTCAGTTACGCCGGTGGCGGCGCGCAGGAAATGGCCGAAGGGGAGCAACTCTTCTCCGATCCGATGACCTTGCCCGAACAACTCCGCCGGTTGGTCAACAAAAGTCGTGTTATCGTACTGACGGTGCGTCGTTCGGCCGCGTCGGGCGATGGCCGCCAAGCGACCGAAGCTTTGGAGCTACGGTTGCGCAAAGTGACTTGGCTCGAGCCGACCGTGATTCTTAATGACCCCTTGAGCGTGCCCGCGCTCGGCATCGCTTACCGCGTACTCAACCGCGTGAACCAGGTGATTCCCGAGAGCCCTGCCGCGACTGCGGGCATGAAGAGCGGCGACGTGGTGACGCAAGTGGAATTCGACGCGGCATTGGAGGAGAAAGGTTTCCCCAAGTCGATTTCGTTCAACGAACAAGGGGGCCACAATTGGCCCGTGTTCATGCAATCGCTGCAGAATCTGCCGGCCGACGCCAAAATCAAGCTGACGTATCAACGTTGTGATGAAACGCTCACGGCTGATCTTATGCCCCAAGTGGTGCCGGGCAGTTTTGAGCCGGAACTTGGCTTCCAATTCGATCCGATCCAAGAAATTCGCAAGGCGGGTTCCTTTAACGAGCAAGTTGAATTGGGCTACAAGGAAACCGTGAATTCCCTGGGGATGGTGTTCCGGTTCTTGAGAAAATTGGGCACTCAAGTCCCGCTCACCTCGCTCGGTGGTCCAATCACGATTGCCCAAGCGGCTGGTTACTCGGCGTTTGAAGGGATGGGCAAACTCTTGATCTTTCTCACGATGCTAAGCGCCAATTTGGCGGTGATCAACTTCCTGCCGATACCGCTGTTGGATGGCGGGCACATGGTGTTTCTCGCCTGGGAAGGAATTCGCGGCCGCCCGGCGGGTGAAAGACTCGTCGTGGCCCTGCACACGATTGGTTTCGTGTTCATCGTGTCGTTGATGCTGTTCGTACTGTCGCTCGATTTGGGATTGATTGATCGGAATCTATAGCTACAACGGCAACGCATCGACTGGCGTACCGACGGAGAGTTCGTAATCGCCTGCCGGGAGCAACATCAAACCATTGGCGTCGGTGAGCGCCGCTAGGTCAGCCGAGCCGCGCCACACCAGAGGTTCGACCGTGTCCTGGCCTTGCAGGCTGCGATCCAGGCGGCAGGGGTGATACGTGGGGCGGTCACCGTGATGCTTGGCGACGGCCGCGAGTTGACCGCGCAAAGTTTTTGCGGCCGCAAATTCGCTGCCAGCCAGCGCGGCGATGGCCGGCTTCACAAAAAGTTGAAACGACACCAGCGTGCTTACGGGATTTCCCGGTAGGCCAAAGACCAAGGTTCGTCGTCCTTTGGCCTCGCGCGAGCCGAACCACAGGGGTTTCCCTGGTTTCATGCGAACCTTGTGGAACACTTGCCGGGCGCCCAGTTCCGCCAGCACGGCGGGGACCAAATCCATCACACCGGCCGACACCCCGCCGGTTATCAACAAAATATCGGCTTCCAAGCCCCGAGCGATTGCAGTGCGTAACTCTTCTATGTCATCCCGGGCGATTCCCAAGTCGAGCGGGCTGGCTCCGACTTCTTGAATCGCGGCGATGAGCATGGGGCCGTTGGAATTGCGAATTTGCCCCTCAGCGAGTTGCTGGCCACATTCCACAAGTTCGTTCCCCGTGGAGAGCACCGCCACGCGCGGCTGGGGGATCACGCACACCAGGGCTTTGCCCACTTCAGCCAGCAGCGCAAGATCAACCGCTTTGAGTTGCTTGCCCGCGGGAATCACTTCCTGTCCCTGTCGAAAGGAACTACCCCGACGGAAGATCCCACTCTCGGCGGTGATTTTTCCAGCGGGGAGCCGCACGGTGGTTTCGTCCAGTCGCTGGGTGTCTTCGTGTTTCACCACCGCGTCGGCACCCTCGGGAAGCGGGGCACCGGTCATCACTTGAATCGTGACCCCCGGCTGAATCGCATGATGGGGCACGCCGCCGGCGATCACCTGCTCAATTATCCGCCGAGTCGGCGTGGGATCATCAACGGCAATTGCGTAACCGTCGAGCATCGATTTGTCGAACGGCGGGGAATCTCTGTCGCTGACTATCGGTTCGGCCAGTCGCAGTCCGAGCGATTCGCCGAGAGCGACGCGCGTGGCAGGCAACGGACGCACCGATTCGCCGACGAGTCCAAAAGCTTCTTCGACGGAGATCATAATAAAGCCGCGACCGCTGGTCGCGTCCAATGTGTTTCCACGCGACCAACGGTCGCGGCTTTGTGAGTGCTTAATTGACCGCCAGCTCAGTTGACTGCGAGGAAGTGCCGCAACATGTCCATCCCCGTGTGGGTGAGAAAACTTTCGGGATGGAATTGCACGCCGAAGAGCGGTTCCGAGCAATGTTCCACCGCCATGATTTCGCGTGTCCCATCGGGGGCGTCACTCCAGGCGGTCATTTTCAATTCCTTGGGGAGCGTGTCGGGCTTGATCACAAGGCTGTGATAGCGAGTGGCTTGAAAAGGATTCACGATGCCGCGGAATAACGTGCTGCCGTCGTGATGAATCTGGTCGACCTTGCCATGCATCAAGCGGCCTGCCCGCACGATCTTGCCGCCCAGTGCTTGGCCGATGGATTGATGTCCCAGGCAGACGCCCAACAGCGGCAGCTTGCCGGAGAAGTGCGTGACCGCCGCGCAGGAAATGCCGGCTTCCGTCGGGGTGCATGGCCCGGGCGAAATGATGAGATGCGTGGGTTTTTTTCCGGCGATTTGGTCGATG
>JBGTMM010000341.1:0-3340 GCA_041743635.1 Bythopirellula sp. | reverse complement strand
GCATTCTCTCGCATCCGGAACGAAACCAGGGCATTATGCGCGACGTAAGCATGTTGGAGCCACTTGTGGAAATCGGTTGTCTGATGCAAGTCACCGCCGGGAGTTTGATGGGCACATTTGGCTCGCGCAGCCAGGAACTTGCCGAGTGGATGCTTGAACAGGGCTTGGTCCATTTCATCGCGACGGACGCCCACGGCGTGAAAACGCGTCGGCCCTTGATGCACCGGGCGTACGATCGCGTGGCGGAGCTGGTGGGCGAATCAACCGCGGCCGATTTGTGCTCGATCAATCCCGAGCTTGTCGCCCTGGGCAAACCGGTTGCCGCGGGATTTCGCGCCCGGAAGCGGCGTGGTTGGTCGGGATTCTTTTCTCCAAAGAAAGTGGGTTGATGTCCGATTTTTCGCGGCGGACATTCCTGGCCGTGGGCGGCTCCGCGCTTGTTGGACGCTGGTTGTCCACGTCAGCTTGCTTAGCCGCACCCAATTGGCAAGACGCGCGTTCCCATGGTCCGTTCCAATTGCAGGCCACGTTTCCGCTTGGCGATCTGACGCCATTATTTCAAGAGCTCTCGGCACTCGAGCTCGAATTGCAGCGCACGCTCGCGGTGCCGCCGGCGCAGCAAAAAATCGACGTTTACTTGGTGAACGATCAGCGGGCTCACAAAGAGTTGCTCGCTCAACTCTACCCGCGCGTGCCGTATCGCCGGGCCCTGTACGTGCAACGTGGTGGACAGGGCGTGGTCTACGCCTATCGACATCCGGAACTCGCCATCGATCTACGGCACGAATGCACCCACTCGTTGCTGCACGCGAGTTTGCCCATGGTGCCGCTTTGGTTGGACGAGGGTCTTGCCGAGTATTTTGAAGTTCCTGGTCCCGAGCGTGCGTTCGACAATCCTCATTTCGCGAAGCTGCGCTGGCACCACCGTTTTGGCATGGTCCGCAGCATCGAATCGCTCGAGCAATGTGGGGATCTGTCGGAAATGGGAGCGGTCGAATATCGGTTTGCCTGGGCTTGGGTCCACTTTATGTTGCATGGGCCGCTGCCGGCGCATCGCGAGTTGGTCCATTTCTTGGCCGACATCCAGCGCGGCAGTCCGCCGGGGATGCTATCACACCGCTTGCGTGGCGTCTTGCCCCAATTGGAAGATCAGTTTGTGGCGCATTTCAAATCATGGACGCGGTAGCTCGTTTTTTGTGAAGGTATTCGTTCTGCGCAAGCTCTTCTGCGACAGCAGTTTGCGTGCTATGCGGAATTCTTGCGTGTGATGGCGTCTCACAGACAGCGGTCATAGCAGTTTCAACGCTTGTCAAGTATTTGCGAATTGTAACTTGAGAAAGGCTGTTTTTCGGACCGATAACCCCCCTATCAGTGTCATCTCGGTTCGACTTTCGTCGGTTGAACCTCGAGTTGATCCGCTTTCCGGGTGTTCATGGGGATGCCCGCAGCGCTTTTCTTGAGAGGGTGGAAAATATGAAGACGAATGTGTTTTTGGTCGTTGCGCTGTGGAGTTTGGGTCTCAACTTTGTCGTTCCAGCCTGCGCGGAAGAGAAATTCGTCCCTTCGGCTGACATCGCCTTGCAAGGTGGAGGTTTGCTGATCGGGCAGGTCGTGAACGCCGCGGGCCAACCTCTGGTTGGCGCGCCCGTTGTGTTGACAGCCAACGGTCAGGAAATTGCTCGCTGCCAAACCGACAAAACGGGGACATTCCGAGTTGCCGGCTTGAAGGGTGGTGCGATCGAAGTGGCTTCAGTCGGAGCAGTGGGAACCTGCCGTTTGTGGGCTCCAAACACGGCTCCACCGGCCGCTCAGCAAGGATTGCTGGTGATCGCCAATGAAGACATCGTACGCGGGCAACACTGCGGCTCGCAGGTTGATTGCGGCAGTTGTGTGGGAGGAGGTTACGGAAGCGGCAGAGGACACGGAGGCGGTTTGCTGGGTTTGATGATTGATCATCCGCTGATCACGGCGGGAGCGGTCGGAGCGGCGATTGCCATTCCGATAGCAGTTTCCAACGATGATTCGCCGTCATCGCCGTAGCTGGCGGGGCGGAGGTTGTTTAACACTGCATGCATTCACTCAGCAAGGCAGATTTGGCCTTTCCCCAGTCCAGCCGACTAGCTAGGATTCGCCCGCTCTGCCGATAGCGAGAGTAATAAACCATTAATTTGAAGGACCTCCCCATCCGCTCGGTGGGGACAGAAAAGGAGTTTTTCAATGTCGAGTTGTTTTTCCAAATCATTGCAGCGAGGCTTGTCGTGGCTGGCCACCGCTGCGATCGTGGCCCAGCCCCAACTGATGTTGGCGGGCGAAACCAATCAGCCACTTGTCGCTCGCTCGGCCGCGGCCGCGGTGGCACCGCAGGACGTGGCCCTGGCTGACGGTGGCGTGTTGACGGGGCAAGTCGTCGACACCGCTGGCAAGCCTCAGGCGATGGCCCCCGTTGCGCTGCAAACAGGCGGCCAGGAAATTGCTCGCGTGACGACCGACACTGAGGGTCAGTTCCGCGTGGCGAGCCTCAAGGGCGGTGTTTACCAAGTTTCCACCAACGGCAACTCAGGCGTTTATCGCTTCTGGGCTCCGCGGACGGCTCCCCCCGCTTCGCTTAAAGGCCTCAATATGGTCTCGGGCAATCAAATTGTTCGCGGCCAAATGGGCGGCGGACCGCTGGCTTCGATGGGCCAATGGATTGCCGAACATCCGATCATCACTGCCGCCGGTATCGCGACGGCGATTGCGGTGCCCATCGCACTGAGCGATGACGACGATCCGTCGAGTCCGTAAGTGCTCGCTGGAACACGAAATTCATCAAAGCCACTCGGCAGCATTTGCCGCGTGGCTTTTTTTGTTGGCTCAATTTCGTGTGCATGAACTACCCCTGCATGTTGTATTAGCTTTGGTTGTTACCCCTATCGCTCGTGGTTTTTTCTGAAAACATCCGCGCGTTTTCTCACGCAAACGCTCTGTTTGGTTGACGATCATGTTGGCCAACTTGGCAAAGGTGGCGAACATGGCAAAGGTGGCGGTGTTTTTTTATTGCCAAGTTCATTTTTTCCTTGCAGAGTTAAGGGGAAATTCAACGTCAGCGCGCAGCGTCAGCGCGACCGTAGGCTGGAACGAGTAAAACGAGTTCCGGCGCACGCTTTCTAGCTGAAAGCTAACAGCTAATCGCTAACAGCTTATCGAACGACTCCCATTATCGCAGTTCGTCACCGCGTCACCACAACGATTTTTGGCCGGGGTAAATTGACTATTTTTCAGCCCTCTGCCGCACAAGTTTCCGAGCGACAATGGTCGAGTAATTTCGGTGAATCTGCGGTGCCATCTGCGCCGGGTGGCC
>JBGTMM010000340.1:0-4051 GCA_041743635.1 Bythopirellula sp. | reverse complement strand
CTCCCCCACTCGCCGAAGAATCACTCTTGCGTGCGGTCCACATGTTTGAGATTGCCACTGATTGGCACAACCGCCGACCAAAGATTTAACCACGAATCTGCACGAATCACACGAATAAAACACGAAGCTTTTCATTTTTTTATTCGTGCAATTCGTACTATTCGTGGTGAAAAAAAGAACCTGTTTATGTCGCAACCGTACATCACCATCATCGGCCTCGAAGTTCATGTGCAACTTGCCACCAAGAGCAAGTTGTTTTGCCGCTGTAGCACGCAATTCGGCGCGGAACCAAATACGCAGACTTGCGCCATCTGCATTGGTCTGCCGGGAACGCTCCCGGTGATGACCCGCGAGGCTTACGACCTCGCCCACAAGACGGCGCTGGCCATCAATTGCCAGATTCCCACGTTCACCAAGTGGGATCGCAAGCAGTATTACTATCCCGACCTGCCCAAGGGTTATCAGATCAGCCAATACGATTTGCCGATGTCGTCGGAAGGATATCTGGAAATTTCCGACGAAAAGGGGGCCTTCGAGCCGAAACAAGTGCGGATCACTCGGGCCCACTTGGAAGAGGACGCGGGCAAAAGCGTCCATGATGAAGTCGCGCATCAAGCCGACAGCGAAATCGACCTCAATCGCACCGGCACGCCGTTGTTGGAAATCGTCTCGGAGCCCGACATGCGGAGTTCCGCCGAGGCGAAGGCTTTTCTGCTGGAACTCAAATTGCTTCTCACCCACATTGCCGTTTCCGACTGCAACATGCAGGAAGGAAGTTTGCGCGTCGATGCGAACGTGAATCTGCACATCGACACCCCACAGGGAAAAATCGCCACGCCCATCGTCGAAATCAAAAACATGAACAGCTTTCGCGGGGTGGAACGAGCCCTCGACTACGAAGTCGAACGCCAATACCGCGCGTGGCAAGAGACGGGTCAGAAAATTGGCGACGCCCCCAAGCAAACCCGCGGTTGGGACGATGTGGCCGGCATCACTCGTGGCCAACGCAGCAAGGAAGAATCGAGCGATTACCGCTATTTTCCCGATCCCGACCTGATGCCTGTGGTAGTCAGCGACGAACAAATTGCCGCCGTGCGCGAGTCGCTTGGCGAATTGCCCGCCGATCTGCGAAAACGTTTTACCGCGAAGCTGGGACTTTCCCCTTACGATGCGAACGTGATCGTCAACCAAGGCCGGGCGCTCATCGAATATTTTGAAGAAGCCGTTCAAAAGTGTGGCGATGCCAAAAGTGCGTGTAACTGGATCACGCAAGATATTTTGCGAATACTAAAAGACAACAATCAGGCGATTCCCGAGTTTCCTGTCACTGCCGCTGCCCTTGGCGACATGATTTCCGCCATCAACGACGGCAAATTGCCCAAGCCGCGTGCCAGGGATGCGTTTGAACTCATGCTCAATGAAAAACTGAGCGTCGCCGAGGCCATCAAAAAATTGGGGATCGAGCAAATCGACGAATCGGCTCTCGTGGAACTTTGCCGAGACTTGTTGGCGAAGCATCCCAAGATCGTCGCAGACGTGCAGGGGGGCAAAGTTCAGGCTGTCAGTTCACTCATCGGCCAAGCGAAAAAGCTCAATCCCAACATCGACCCTGGGCGGTTCCGCGAGATTTGTCTGGAGCTCATCAGTTCCGGTCAGGTGTGAGTCATGGCCGAGAAGCGGGAATCGATCATCGGCCACCACCTCATTTGGACACTCTACGGGCATTGGTTGGCGAATGATTTGCGCGGCAGTGGCTCGGGCGAACTTCGCGAGGAGAAGTTTGACGATTTGGGGCCGATACACCACGGTCGCAAGCCGGAGCGCGAACAACCTTCGCGCGAAGAGTTGCGAGAGTTTCATAAGCAGGCGGAACCGTTGCTCAATTATTCACGTTTTTGGTTGGATCCCGCGAAGAGACAAGTCTTAGGTGAGGTGATTGGAGAGGTCGTTGCGAAGCAGGGGTACACCGTGTGGACGTGCGCGGTGCTCTCGAATCACGCTCACTTAGTAATCCGCCACCACCGCGATGATGCTCTCACGATGTGGCACAAGTTCGCGGACTCTATCCGCTTGCGTCTTCGCGAAGAGGCAAGCCTGGCGCTCAAGCACCCTGTCTTTTCGGATCGGCCATACAAAGTATTCCTCCATAATCCCCACGAGGTCCGCACACGAATCACCTATGTTGAGCGTAATCCGGAAAAAGAAGGTTTGCCACGTCAAGAATACAACTTTGTAATCGCTTATAATAATTGGCCCTTTCACAAGAAGACTTGATCGCGAAGACGCAAGCGTACGCAATGATTATCACCCTTACCACCGATTTTGGCGTTTCGAGCCCCTATGTGGCGGCGATGAAGGGGGTGATGCTTTCGATCAATCCCCAATTGCAATTCGTTGATATTAGCCACTCGATCCCGCCACAACAAATTGCCATCGCGGCCATGGTGCTCGCCGATACGGCCCTGCTCTTTCCCGCGGGGACCATCCACGTCGCCGTCGTTGACCCGGGCGTGGGGACTTCTCGCCCCATCATTTATGCCGAGATTGGCTCCCAGCGATTTATTTGCCCCGACAATGGACTGCTGAGTCGGTTGGCGGAGCGGCATTCACCCACTAAGATAATCCACATCACCGAGGAACAGTTTTTTCGGCACCCCGTGGCGCCCACGTTTCATGGGCGCGACATCATGGCACCCGTGGCGGCACACTTGAGCTTGGGGCTCGATCCCCAGCGGCTGGGCTGCTCGCACCCGGAACTGCGGAAATTGGATTGGCCTGGAGCAACGAGAATGGCAAACCGAATCGAAGGAAAAGTGGTGGCGGTCGACTCCTTCGGCAATCTCATCACGAATATTACCCGTGACATGCTCCTCGGCGTTCCCACTGATGAATCGGTCGCCGTGCGCTGCGACGAACACGAGACCCGCAGCATTTTCACCACCTATGCCGAGCAACCGCCAATGACGCTCGTGGCCTTGATCGGATCGAACGATCAACTGGAAATCGCCATCGTCGAGGACAGCGCAAAAATCATGCTCGGTATCGGCGTGGGTGCTCCCGTCGAGGTTTGTTGGTAGCAGACACGACCCATGCCAACTCCCCAACAATTCGCCGCTTGGGATCGCCAACATTATTGGCATGCTTTCACTCAAATGGCCGAGTACGTGCCGCTGGTGATCGAGCGGGCCGAAGGAGTGTGGCTCTACGACACTGCCGGAAATCGCTATCTCGATGGCATCAGCAGCATGTGGTGCAATCTATTCGGTCATCGAAATGCGAAAATCGATGCCGCGATTCGCTCTCAGCTCGATCTAGTGGCCCATGCCACGTCGCTAGGCCTCGCCACGCCCGCCGCGATTGAGCTTGCCAAACGCTTGGCGGAACTCGCCCCCGGCAATCTTAATTACGTCGTCTTTGGCAGCGACGGCTCGTCAGCCGTCGAGGCGGCGCTCAAAATCGCCTTTCAATACTGGCGGCAATGTGAGAATCCACAACTCAACAAATCGCGTTTCATCGCCCTGGGAGAAGCCTACCATGGCGACACGCTCGGCAGCGCGAGCGTCGGCGGCATCGACCGTTTTAATGCCATCTTCCAGCCGCTCTTGTTCGACGTGATTCGACTGCGTACCCCAGATAGACATAAGATGCCCTCCGATGTCGGCGCGGAATATTATCTCGCGGAGCTCGAAGGAGTACTGGCGGCTCGGCATGAAGAAATCGCCGCGATGGTCATCGAGCCTTGCTTGCAAGCCGCGGCGGGGATGGTGTTTCATCCTGCCGGCTACTTGCGTGGCGCGCGCGAACTCACGCGCAAATACAATGTGCTACTGATCGCCGACGAAATCGTCACCGGCTGCGGACGCACTGGGTCGATCTTCGCTTGCCAATCGGAAGTCGTCGTGCCCGACTTACTTTGCCTGGGCAAAAGTCTCACCGGCGGATATTTGCCGCTCTCGGCAACCCTTACCACGCCAGAGATTTACGAGGCGTTTCTCGGCACGTCAGCCAGCGGCCGCTCCTTTCGCCACGGGCACACGTACGCGGGAAATCC
>JBGTMM010000339.1:0-3495 GCA_041743635.1 Bythopirellula sp. | reverse complement strand
TCGCCATTCTTCGACCTACCAAGAGGGCGTGCAACGGGGACAGGCGGCACTCGTGCGGGCTTACGCCGATTTTAGTTTGCAGGATGCCCAAGCCGAGATTTTGCGGGAGCAGGCCTACGCGATGCGGCTGGACAACTTTCTCAATTTGGGAAAGACCCACTACCAGTGGAAGCAGATGAGAGCCGATTACACGCATCAGGAGCGGGTGAGCCGCATCGTTCGCAGCGAAGAGTTGTACCAGCTCAAGCAATTGAGCGCGTCCCGCCGGGAACTGCGTGAAGCATTGGAGTATCCGCTGTCGGAGAACGAAGTTGATTTTCTCACCGGAACGGTTTACTGGCCGGCGTTGGTGGCTGGTCCGCGATATGCCCCGTATCGCGTGGCGCTGAACGATTTGATGGCGAACATTTTGTCGCACGGCTCGCCGTTAGTGGCCTCTGATAGAGAGCGATTGAACAATTTGTGCCGCGAGTTCCGCCGCCAAGTGCGGAATGACCTCGCAGCCCACGTGGCCAAGGATCATCCCGCGGTGCAAGCGGAATACGCCGCGGTTGAACGGTTGCTCAAAGGCTTGCGCTATACACCGGTGGTGATGGCTCAAGTTGCCTCGAGCGATACTTTTTCGATGAGGTAAATTTAATTCCATGCGACTCCGACCAACACTTCGTGTCGGTGCCCGGTCGCGGCTAAGAAGTGTGAGTTAGCGGACAAGAGACGGCGCGCGATCATGTCGGGATGGCATGATCGCGCGTTTTTTGTGCGCCGCCATTGAGCGAGTTGGCGGGAGATTCCACTTGAATGTGAGCCTGCGCGGGCTGATCGAGGTCCTCGTCGCCGTGCAGGTCGGAGCCTTGGCCGAAGATCGCGTGCTTGACGTTGAGGCTCAAGATGAACAGCACCGGCACGAAGATCAGTGTAAAGAAAGTCGAGGAAAGCAGGCCCCCGAGGAGGACGCTCCCCAGGCCGCGATAAAGTTCGCTGCCGGCACCGGGGAAGACCACCAACGGCAACAGGCCGAGCACCGTGGTGATGGTGGTCATGAAAATCGGGCGAATGCGGGTGCGGACGCTTTCGAGCACCGCGTCGGTGGGATTCATGCCGTCTTCGCGCATGTGGTTGAGCGCTTGGTGGACGATAAGAATCGGATTGTTCACCACCGTGCCGATCAAAATGATGAAGCCGAGCATGGTGAGCACGTCGAGCGGCTGGAGCACGAAGAAATTCAGCAACCTGAGGCCTAGGATACCGCCAACCGCGCCCAAGGGGACGCTCAAAATAATGACGAACGGGTAAAGCCACGATTCAAACAGCGCGGCCATTAACAGGTAGGTGATCAACAGCGCAACCAGCACGTTGGAGCGGAGCGACACCCAGGTTTCGCGGAGTTTGTCGGCGGTGCCTGCGAGCGTGATGCGGTAGCCGCCTTCGAGTTGCCCGCCCTCGCGCAGCGGCTGGACCATGGTGGATTCGATGAAGTTCATCGCTTCTTCGAGCGGCATGGTGGGGGGTGGGGAAACCGCGATGGTGATGGCGCGCGTGCGTTCACGATGGTTGATTTGCTCGGGGCCGCTGGCCATGGTGACGTTGGCCAGGGCGTTCAGCGGAATGAGTTGCCCCAGGGAGGTGGCGATGGGCAGCGCGCCCACGAGTTGCGTTTGGTCAGCATATTGCTCTTCGCCCATGACGGTGAGGTCGATTTTTTTGCCTTCGAGAAAATAGTCGCTCACATAAGCGCCATCGACGAGCGCATCGACAGTGAAGCCGAGTTCCGAGGAGCTCATCTGCATTTCGGCCGCTTGCAGCAACTTGGGCACAACATGGAGTTCGGGGCTGGAGAGGTCGAGACTCGGCAGGGGACGAGCTTGTACGCCGGGCATGGTGGACATCACCTGGCCGAAGATTTGCCCGCCGAGTTGCACGAGTTTTTCAATCTCGGGGCCGGTGATTTCCACGTCGATGGTGCGGCCCGCGGCGAGGCCTTGCTCAAACAGGCTCGATTGCTGGGCCACGGCAATGGCCCCGGGGAGCTTGCTGCCCACGCCAAACAACAGCGGCACGAACTCGCCGGCGCGCAAGGGGTCCTTGGCCCGCAGTCCCAAGAAGACTCGTCGGCCGCTCACGACGAAAAAGAAATCTTCGATGGCGGGGAAAGGAAGTTTTTCCAGGTCGGTGTTTTCGTCGACGTCCCAATAGGGACGCAGTTCGTCCTCGACAATCTGACCGAGCGACATCAATTGATCGAGATTGTAACCGGGGGGTGGGAGGATAATGCCGAAGACCAAGTTGCGATTGCCGCTGGGAAGGTACTCGGACTTGGGCCAGAGGAGCCAGCTCACCCCCACGCTTGCGCTGACCATCACGATGAGCGTGGTCCACTGCAAGAAGGCGCTCCGCAACACAAAACGGTTAAGGCCGACCACGCTGTTATTAAACAAACCACCCAGACCCGTGATCGTTCGCACCAACACAGAGCGTCGGGTGGGAGCCTGTGTTGCGGCGGGAGACTGGGCCGTGGGGTGGTGGGGGTCGTCAAAACCCGTGAGCTTGCGGTTGCCGCGGAAGAGCCGTGCCGAGGCGGCGGGAATCACGGTGGCGGCGATCACCACCGACAGGGCCAAAGCGGCGCTAATCGCCAGCGCGATGTCGCGGAACAATTGGCCGGCCTGATCTTCGATGAACAGCACGGGGAGGAACACGGCGATGTTGGTGAGCGACGAAGCGATGATCGCGCCCCAGACTTCTTGCGTGCCTCGTACGGCCGATTGCACGGGGGATTCGCCGAAAGTGTAACGCCGGTAAATGTTTTCGAGCACAACCACGGCGTTGTCAATCAACATGCCGATGGCGAACGCCAAACCGGCGAGGCTGATCACGTTGAGCGAACGGCCCAGGAGGTCCATCACCAGAAACGTGCCGACGATGCTCATGGGAATCGAGAGGCCCACCACAAGCGCCCCGCGGGCGGAAAGGAAACCGACGCCGACGATGAGCCCCACGCTGATCGCGAAGAACCAAGGTGAAATGTAAACCGCCGCGAGTGCCGTGAGCAAAATGGGAATCGACATGACCATCGTGACCCAGCCGAGATGCAAAAAAAGCATCAGGACAATCATCGTCAAGGCGCCGCCGATGAAGATATTCTCGATCACCAAACCGATCGAGGAGTTGATGTATTCGGTTTCGTCGTAAACCTGAGTGAGCATCAGCCCCTTGGGATTGAGCAGCTCACGATTGAGTTGATTGGTGGCCACGCGGAGCTCGGCCATAATGTCGAGCACGTTGGCGTCGGACTCGCGGATGGTGTTGATGGCGATGCTGGAATCGCCATAGCGGCGGACCACGCCGTCGGGTTTCTTGTAACCGACATTGACGGTGGCCACGTCGCGGACAAACACAGGGGCCCCATCGCGGACGGCCAAGAGTTGGTTTTCAACTTGTTCGGGCGTGCGAAATTCTCCGAGCGCGCGGACCACCCAGCGGCGTTTGCCTTCGTAA
>JBGTMM010000338.1:0-5973 GCA_041743635.1 Bythopirellula sp. | reverse complement strand
GGGCTGCGGTGCATACCGCTCAACAGGCCTTCGACGATATGCCGAGCGCGGAGTTCGAGCCGACTGATGCGTCGGATCGCTTCAGGATGCAAAAATCGCTTGGAATCGGGTGTCATTGGCCAACTCATCCTCCTGTGTCGGCGTGGTGGCAAGCAGAGAATCGATCACGTCGTCGGAAGAGATGCCGTCGCTCTCCGCGGCAAAGTTGACGACGATGCGGTGACGAAGCACTGGCTTGGCGAGTGCCTGGATGTCGGCCACGGTGACGTGCGAACGGCGATTGATGAGCGCACGGGCCTTGGCACCCACGATCAAAAATTGCACCGCACGTGGCCCCGCGCCCCAGGCTAATTGATCCCGGGCAAAGTCGGGCACGCCTTGTTCGCCAACGCGAGTCTGCCGCACCAAGGAAAGCGTGTAGCGAATCACGTGATCCGAGACAGGCACCTCGCGGACGAGTTTTTGCAGTGCCATGATTTCATCGGGAGAGACGACCGGCTTCACCGAATCGGTCATCGTGGAAGTCGTGCGGCGGGCGACTTCAAATTCTTCATCAAAGCTGGGATACGTCACCAGCACTTTGAACATGAACCGATCTTGCTGCGCCTCGGGCAGGGGATAGGTGCCTTCCTGCTCAATCGGATTCTGCGTGGCCAGCACGAAGAACGGGTCGGAAAGCTGATGCCGCACGCGGCCTACCGTGACTTGGCGTTCCTGCATCGCTTCCAGGAGCGCGGCCTGGGTCTTGGGAGGGGTGCGGTTGATCTCGTCGGCCAAAATAATGTGCGAAAAAAGCGGGCCTTCCAAAAAGCGCAGATCGCGTGTGCCCGTCGAGCGATTTTCTTCGATAATGTCGGTGCCGGTGATGTCGGCGGGCATCAAGTCGGGGGTGAACTGAATCCGGCTGAAAGAGAGATTCAAACTCCGCGCGAGCGTGCTAATCAGCAGCGTCTTGGCCAGTCCCGGCACGCCTTCCAACAGGCAGTGTCCGCGGCTAAACAAGCTGATCAACAGTTGCTCAATCACTTCGTCCTGACCCACGATCACTTGGCTGAGCTGATTGCGGATGCCGTCAATCGCCGTTGCCAGGCGTTCGATCACCTGGCCGTTTCCACTGGTCGTTGCGGGGGAACTCATCCGAGGGTGTTTCTCCATAAATCTATTCATGTCATCCCGAGGGGAGTTTGACGACCCGCGGGATCTGGTTTGCAGCACGTTCACGCTTGGAAGGCGAACGAGGCTCGAAGCCAGATTCCTCTAGTCGCGGAGCTCCTGTCGGAATGACATTTTAGTTTTAATAAATGGTAGTATATGTTAGTAAATTAGCGTTGATAAATTGGCAAACTCGCCTTATCCAACTGCAAAATAATCAAGTTGAGCGCCGTGGTGTAAACTGGTCCCACCATGCCTTGCTTCCAAACCGCGACGGTTTCGTCGCCCACTTTCATCAACTCGACCTCCCGCAGCAATCGCTGCGAGATCGTCTTGATGTAACTTTCCCATTCTTCACCGCCTTGGCGATAGTTGACTTGAGAATAATAAAAATGTGCGTAATGCCAATGGCCGAAGCTGTCGTGCTGGTCGGGCTTGAGGTTTTTTTCGCAGTAAGCCAACATGCGGGGCACATAGTCGTCGTCGTACTGGCCGGCATTGTACAAACAAGCGATCGCGGCGGCGGTGATCGCGGGGCGACTTCCGCCTCCCTTGGAACTGTATTGCACGCCCCCTTCGCTGGTCGTGCATTGATGGATGTAGTTGATCGCCTTATCGATAATCTCCTTGGGCACGGCAATCCCCGCGTTGCGGCATCCACGCAACCCTTGAACCTGAGTAATCGTGGTCGAACCTTCATCGAAGCCGCTGCCATCCTTGGCGCTCACATAGCCCCAACCTCCGGCGGCCGTCTGAGCTTGGCCCGTAAAAATCACCGCCTTGGTCAAAACCCGAATCAAATCTTCACGTCGCTCCAAATCTTCTTCTTCGCCGAGGATTTGTGAGAGGAACAGCATCGCAAAGCCATGGCCGTAGGTGTAGCGGTCGTCATCGGCATCGCCAATGAGTCCGTTAGGCCGCGCGCGGCGAATCAGAAAATCAACGGCCCGCCTGAGGTTGTCGGAATACTTTCCCTGCGTCGTTGTCGAGCCTTCACACAAAAACGCCAAGCCGGCGAGTGAAGTCATCGCGCTCGGATAGCGTCCTTGAGCCGTCCAGTGGCCCGACTTCTCTTGCTGAAAGGCCAGCCAATCGAGCCCTTGCTGCACGCGCTCGTTGATCTGCGCATCATGACTGGTTTGCACAGCTAGCAAGCTTGTGGTCAGAAGGCACGCGTAGGGGAGGCAACTTAAACGTGCCAACCAAGGCAAACAGCGGATTCGTGATGAGGCAGGACGCGACATAAAACCCAATTGAACTAAACGGCAAGGAAGGGGCCTGTTGATTTATATCCGGACAAGGCAAGGAAGAAAACAGGACGGACTACTCAGTAGCGAGATTGCAAAGTCAGTTGAAACGCCAAGCACGCATTGAGTTCCATAAAAGAATTTTATAACCACGAATCATCACGAATTTCACGAATAATTCATTCGTCAGATTCGTGAGGATTCGTGGTTCAAATTTTTACTTCTTGATTATCTGGCGGACTTTGCAGGTTTCCTACTCTCCACTCAACTTAAGAGTAACTACTTTCCGCCAAAGCGTTTCAAGATGCCGAATAAACCTTTCGGGCCTTCCTGGTTGGCGGGAGCTGCTTCATAAGTGGCCGGCGGCTCGGGGGGGCGGGGTGAGTCGGTAAACTTAAGCCGCACAAGTTGATTGACCATTTCCACTAAAACTTCCTGGGTTTCCGGGTTCGCAACGGTCACGCAATGATTCGGGGACGGTGGTAGCGCATCGCTCGAAAAGAGCACCCTGCCGGACAATTTCTCCAGCAGCAGCATATTCACCAACGGTTGTGTTTCATTCGAATCCTGCCGGCGGTGACTACCCACAAAGGTGATGATCGGGGAATCCACCGGCTGCGCGAGCATGAGCGATTCTTGCCGCACTTCGGCGGGCCGCGACCACAGGGGCGTGCCATCCTTGGCGGCGAAGGCCATCAATTGTCCGTCGAGGATGACAAAATCAAACGGATTGATCGGGACGTGGGCACGACTCGGCTGTCCATTGCGCTTAATCTCCGCGGCAATGACGAACTGATCCGAGCCGGCGAACAAATGGGCCCTGCGCAACAGCGGCATCGGCTCGGTTTCGTAATCAACCACAATGCCGCCATCGAGGACGTCAACCACGACGTAGCGTCCTGTCGGCTCGACGACGGCCACATAGCGATTCATGGACACGTCCACTTGCGCGCCGCGTGCGAACTCTTTCTGCCAGGACACCTCGCCGGTCATCACGTCACGTTCGAATAGCAGATACCCACCACTCGCCAAACGCTCCCACGCGATCACCCGCAGACCCCGCGTTGCCAATTGCTCGTTCCAGCGCGGCACTTCCACTTCTCCGAGGCTCCGACCATCGAGCATGCTGTACGTCTGGGCTTGGGAGCTGCCCTCTTCCACGGCAATAACGATTTCATCGTTGCCAAAAAGATGGCATGCATTGGGAGTGCTCGAGCGCGACCACCGCAATTTTCCCGTCAATGAATCGACGCATTGGAGCCCGCGCTGATCTTGAAAAACAACACTGTCGCGCGTGACGGGACCAAGAATTCCCACCCAGCGGTCGTTTTCTCGGGATCGCGGCGTGCGATGCGAACCGGGGCGTTCCAAGCTCGACCGGCCGTTCTGAACTTGGAAACGAAGGCGATCTCCAGAAGTGCGGACGGTACTTTTCCGCCAGAGGACCGCGCCGGACTCGGAATTCGCGGCCAACGTGTCAATCGCCGTGATCTGCTGCCCGAGTGAAATAATGAGCAAATTGCCGCGTGACACTCCATAAATCCCTTGGGGATTAAACATTTGGCGTTCCTCTTCGCCAAGAGTTTGCCGAAATGTCTCTCGGCCGTAGCTGTCCCGAATCGAAAGTTCCCCCATTCGCATGGAGAAAAACAAATTGCAGCGGCCTAGGACATCGTCGCTTTGCTCCAGTTGAACCTCGGCCAGCGGAACTTGTGCGCGCTGAGGCGCGGCGGGATTCACTTGGGGGGGTTGATCAACGATCACCTTACCAGAGTGCCAATCAGGCGCGTTAGTTTGCGCAAGCGCGCCCCATTTCTCCAGACATTCGCGTCCAGTCAGGCCATCTAAGCAAATCACTTCGGCCAGCGGCCCGGCTAATTGTTTATCGAAGGAGACGGCAAGGTGTGCGAGCTGGGACCCGCGCTCATGCAACATCCGCGAGCATGTGGCCACTGCCGCGGCATGGTGCGGCCCTTCGGTCGCCGTATAGTCAAGCAGCAATTGCTGCGCGGCCAGCAATTGGTTTTGCTCAGCCAATCCCAGAGCCATTTCGGCATATTTTTCATCAATGACGGCATCGATTTCTCGGAAACCTACCAAAAATGAAATTAAACCCGGATCTCCCGGGGGCAGTTCTTCCTTCAACATCACCAACTGATCAACAATCTGCTCGCGGACTTGGCTATCGGCTTTTTCCCAAATCGCGGCGATTTGCGCACGAAGCCAGTTGGCCGGATTTGCCTGATGATCTGGTGCGAGAAGCAAAATTTCTTGGCCATCACCTAAGGATTTGGCACCTAAGGTTTTGGAAATCTGTAAGCAAACCTGGAAGGCTTCCCAGGGCCTATCCAACTCCAACAGCCCTTGAGCTTCAATCCGCAACAGAGCGAACTTGGCGGGAGATTCTTGGAGAATATCGCGCAACTGTGGCAAACGGTCGTGATAGGCGGCGAAGTCCTGCTCAATCGCCTCCAACAAGCACTCACCGAGAACTTCCCGAGTGCGTGGATCATCGGCAGACAGTTCGTAAGCGCGCTCCAAAAGTTCGATCGCTTTAGCGAGCTGACCTTTGTTGTAAGTCAATTCGCCCAACGTGCGAAGGGCATCGAAGTCGTTAGGATTCTCGGCCAGGCGCTCTTCGGTGTATTCGCGGAGGACTTCGATCTGGTCGAAGCAATCCAGGAATCTGCCATTATGCGATAGGATAGCTCCTTTGTGCGAAATCAAGTTGCCAAGAACCGCACCAGTACGCGATTGCGTGCGCTCGACGATCTGACCGGTGGCGAGATCAACGGCCACGACCTCGGCACTTGTCAGGGGCAGAAAATATTTGCCCGCGCTGAAAAAACCTCGTCCGCTTGCCATCGCGCCCCTCGGCAACAATTGCGTCTCTGTTTGCCAGAGTGGTTCGCCGGTTGTTAGACTCACCGCCGTCAGACCCTGCAGTCCCACGATCAAAACTGTGTCGCCTTCGACGCCGGCCACGAAAATCCCGTCGCCGCGATCTCGTTTCCAGCGCATTTTGCCGGTGATCAGATCGAGGCAATGAAGCGAATTCGATTCGGGAGGTGCCAACAAAGCGTAACCATCGGCCAGAATCGCCGCGCTTTCGATCCACTGACCGGCCTGATCCACCAAGTTGCTCGTCCGACGGCGAAATTGGTTGTGAGGGTTGTTGTTGGTTTCATATTGATACGCCCAAGCCAGCGCGAGCTTCTCGAGATTGATGCCGATCACAACCCCCGCGCCCGTGGGACAGACCAACATGCCGGAGTCGTAGGACGGCATTGCGGCCTGCAGCCGCCGCAGCGTGTCGAGGTAAATGCCGTTTTGCACTCCAGCCAACTGCTGCAGCCAGGCCACCTCGCCCGTTTGCCGCTCGAGGGCAACCAAATGAATCGCGCTTTTGATTTCAGCGAGACAGTAAAGCTTCTGATCGACCACTACGGGAGCGCCCAGGAAATAGGCCCCGGCCAGCTCACCTTCGTTGACGGCTCCGTCGATTTCCCAAACCAACTTGCCTTGCGTGGCAAGATCGTAGGCACAGAGTCGGTTGGCGAACACCGTGTCGTTG
>JBGTMM010000337.1:0-5135 GCA_041743635.1 Bythopirellula sp. | reverse complement strand
AAATCCAACAGTGAAAGCTGCAGATATTCGTCTTGACTGCATTGATGCGTGTGATACAATTGTAAAAATGTATACCTTGGCCAAACTGGGGCCTTTTTTGGCGAGATCGCGAATACTTTCTCATGTCTTTAATCATTCACGCCCGTCTTGATGCCAATACTGATTGCGTGCGCGGTGAACTGCAAAAGCAACTTGGGTGGAGTGATTCGCAAATCGTCCGCGAAGGGATCATGTCGCTGGCCGCGCTCGTGCGCACCGGTAGCAAACGCAAAATCATTGGTCTGGGGCGATTCCAATCGGCTCTGCCCGATCTTGGCTCGAATAAGAAGCATCTCAAGGGATTTGGCAAATGAGCCCCGTGCTTTTGGACACCGGGCCCATCGTTGCGCTCTTGGATCGCTCGGAACGACGGCATCGAGAAGTCTCCCAAATGGTGACGACACTTGCCGCACCTATGGTCACGTGTGAGGCCGTTATTGCCGAGGCCTGTTATTTGCTGCGCGGGCTGGATGGCGCGACTGCAGCCGTGCTCGGCAATGTCGAGGCGGGAAACTTTTTGGTTCCGTACCGTATTACCGGACGGGCGGCGCGGCTAGCCAAATTGATCAAAAAGTATGCTGACTTACCGATGGACATGGCCGACGCCTGTCTTGTCGATATGGCAGGCGAATTGGGTAATGGACAAATTCTCACCCTTGACGGCGACTTCCGTATTTACCGCTGGGGCCGTAATCGTCCCTTCGACTTGCTCTTGGAAGCCTGACTAGTCGTAGTTCGTAGGCCGGAACAAGCCGTGCGCCGTTCCGGCAGGAATATCTAAAGCGTATCTTTGCCGGAACAGCGACCGCTCGTTCCGGCCTACGCCCTAAATAAAATCCAACAGCGAAAGCTGCAGGATATTCGCCGTCACTTGCAGCGAGGCCTGCAGGGCGACTTGGCGGGCGGTGAGTTCCGAGATCGCTTGAATGAGATCAACGTCGATTTCCTCGGAAAGGGCGCTCTTGAGTTGGATTTGCTCGTCTTCCAAAGTGTTTTCGGAAAGGATTAGACCCTGGGCCGTGGCGCCAATTTCGGCGCGGGCAAACGTCACGCGGTCGATATCTGTGTTAATGTCGGCCAGCGCTCGCTCGACGGCATTGATGTCGCTAGCCGTGAGGGCATCACGCAAACGGACCAGCGTACTAAACACGCTTTTGTTTTCCAGGTAGTTGCGGTCCGTACTGGTAAGAGTGCTGGTAGCGCTCGCGCTTGCTTGACCCTTGGGAATAAAACCCAAGAGTTCGGCGGTTTGGCTTTCGCCTTGGCGAGTCACGGTGATGGGACCTGCGCCTGTAAGCGCAATGCCGTTGCCCATGCTGGAGAGATCCGCCGTGACACCGACGGCACTCGCATTGATCGCGTCGATCACGTCGCCAATCGTATCGGCACCACTGAGATCGATGCCAAAGTCTTGCCCGCCGGCCGAGATTGTGAAGTCAATGTAATTGCCATCGTCGCCATTGAGAGTGTTCGTCGCAGTGCTTACGGTGGACTGTCCATTGGGGACAAGTCCCAAGTACTGCGCGACCAGGCTCCCGGGGGCCTGGACAATTTCAAAATTATTTGTGCCCCCCGTCGTGTCGACCAATCGCAGCACGTTTCCCGGTGGAACTGGTAGAGATGCCGCCACCGCCACCCCGGCACCAGTTGCCGCGGTGTTGATTGCCGTGACGACCTGAGCCAGCGATTCTTCGCCGGACAAGTCAACGGCGATACTGCTTCCGTCTTTGGCGGTGATCGTGAAATCCGTTCCCGCAATTGCCTGCAGCTTAAACCCTGCGCCAGTCGGCACGCCGACGCCGTAGTTGAGATCATTCAACCGGGTTTCGCGACCGTAAGTTCGCACGCCGAGTTGCGTGGCGGTCTCGCCGCCATTCTCGCCGATTTGAAAATCAGTGCCACTCAATTTTGAACGAATGCTAATTCCCGTGCCAGCCGCATTGATCTCCGCCGAGACATTCGCCTGGGAAGCGTTGAGAATGTTGAGCAGGTCTTCCAGCGTCTCTGCATTTTCGAACGTGACTTCGTGTGTGAGACCGCCGTTGACGATCCGCAAGCCGGAGGTTTGGTCCAATGTCGTGCCTGCTCCGCCAGAGGTGAGATTGGCCGTTGCGATGAGGCTCACCACGCCGGAACCGGCACTTGCCGCAGAGGTGGCATCGTTGAGATCGGCTGTGGCGGTGAATGATCCCTGGGCGTTGATCGCGTTGATGGCGTGATTAGCGGTCGTGGAGCCTGCGTCAATCCGCAAGTAGAGGGTATTAGCTGCCCCGCCGCTGTTGCCGGTGTTGCCATGCACGACACCGATGTCGGCGGTATCAATTGTAGCTGTTGGCACAATTCCTGCTTCCGCACTGCTGTCGTGCGTGGCGGTAAATGTTCCTTCCGTATTAATCGCAGTGATGACGTCTTGAATCTGGCTCGAACCGTCGCTCGCCACGGAAATCGTGAGGCGTTTTGGAGGGCCAAGGTCGTATGTTGCAGTTTCGCTTCCCGCAACCGCACCGCCTTGGACAACGATCTGCACGTCATTGAAATTAAGGCCTGGCGTGTTGGCAGTGAGAATGAGATCGTTCCCCGAACCTGTAAACGTGAGGGCAGCGCTGGCGGCACGGGCATTCGTGTCGTATTCAGCCACTTCATTGCCGGCACTCAAGCCACTCGAAGCTCGCAGTAATTCGTCGTCGACGAATTGCACGGTCACACCGTTAAAAGCGGTACCGTTGGCGCTCGCTTCTAGCAGAATATCATTGTTACCGCTGGCCGATTGAATTGTCGTGCGGGCCTTAGCGCCCAATAAGTCCTCGAGGCGAGTGGTTTTCAAAAGCTGCGGATCGAGGTCTTCCCCCACCAGCGGCGAGGTGCCGACGCCCGTGGTGCTGAGAATTCCCAACTCTCTGGCGGCGGTACCGTTGCCCACTTCGTTCACGCTGAGATTCGCGCCCGACGCGCCGCCGGTGAGTTGCAGCGTCAACCCCGTGGGAGTGACGCTCACCTTGATTTCCCGGCCAGCGGGTGGGTTATCCTGAATCTGACGGACCACGTCGCCAATCGTGCGCGCACCGCTGATGTCAACGATCGAGATATTCATGCCATCGGAAATCTGCAGAGCTCCGTTGGGCGCAATGCCGCGACCCTGCCGCAAACTGCTGAGACTTGTGCCAAGTCCCAATTGCGGGTTGAGATCAACCGCTGCGTCGACCTGCGCCGATGTGCCGCCAAAAACTTCCTGTCCCGAGATGCTCGACGAGAACAGCACGCCTAAATCGGAATGGCTTTGCAATTGACCAACGTCGCCGTTGTAGATGACGTTGCCATCGACCAGCGAATAGGGCTGTTCACTTGTGACGGAACCACCAAACAAATAGCGCCCTTGGTACTGCCGGTTGGCGATGTTAACCAAAAAATCCAGGTAACGATTGATACCGTTGATGGCGGCCTGGCGATCGTTCTGCGACGAAAGGGTTCCTGCTACGCCAAGCGTCTCACCCTTAATCTCGGCCAATTTTTCAGCCACGGTATTCAGGGCATCGCCGCTGGCGCCGAGATATTGCTGCCCAATGCGAACATTCGATGTGATTTGTTCCTTGCGTTCAATCAACCTTCGCAGCGAAATCGCGCGGAGTGCGGCGGGGGCATCGTCGCTCGGCAGGACAATCCGCTGTCCCGTGGCGATTTGCTCTTGCAGGCGAAATAAATCAAGCTGATCTCTTTGAAACTGCTGAGTGAGCCGGGTCCGCAGCAAATAACCGCTGACTCGACTGCTCGGAATGGGGATGACACCTGCCATGACACGATCGATTCCAATTAGAGATTCACAAGGATGTCCAGCAAGTCCGACAAAGTGCTAATAAATCGAGCCGACGCTTGGTAGGTTCGTTGCAGCGTGATCATGTCGATGGCTTCTTCATCGAGATTCACACCGCTCACTCCTTGCGATGCGGCCTCCAAGGTTCCCGAGAAGACCCGCTGCCCGTCCGCCACGGCCTGCGCGATGGAAGCACCTTGCGTTGTACTGTTGATAATCGTGTCGTAAATGCCGCGGATCGAACTGCCGTCAAGGCCGGTTAGCGACTGATCGTAAACGGCGACCAAGCGTAGAATGTTTCCGGTTCCGCCGTCGATTTTGCCCGAGTTACTCGCGGCTAACTTGCCAGCACCCACTCCGCCGCTCTGCAGAAGCTGGGAATTCACGCCCAAGTTGCCGGCTTCGCCACCGGTAAAAAACGTGTTGATCCCCAGAGCCGCGAGCACACCACTTTCGTCGCTCGGCGACTCGATGTCGAAGCTAAAGTCAATCGCCGACGACTCGGCACTCAAGACCAAGCGGTTGTCGATATTGACCGAAGCAGTGATGCCATCAATCGCGTTTAACTGCGCTGCGAGCGAATTGAGAGTCGTGTCGTTGCCATCAAGACTGTTGAGATCGATGGTGATCTCGTGCGTCTCGGTGGTATTGTCTTTTGTGTTGCGGACCAACACCGTAAACTTGCCGCTGGTGGGTGTGAAATCTAGCCCCGCGACATTGAGCGCGGCAGCCGGATTATCGACGCGCGACGCGCTGGTGAGTTGCGTGAAGCCGTCAATCCCGTGCCCTTGGCTGTAGAGCTTGTTGAACTCAAACGCCAAACTTCCCGCGAGATTATCGAAGTCGGCCAGAAACTCGGCGTAGACGGTGTCCCGCGCCTGATAAATGCCGTGCAGTTCCCCGCCGCTCACTTCGAGCAAGCTCTTGTTTTCGACAAACTGGATTTTTGCGGCGTTAATGCCGTTCACGTCAAGCAGTTTGGATTCCACCTCGCGGCGGGTTCCCTCAAAAACCAGAAGCTGGCCGTTGACAGACACGTTCACGGAGCCGGTACCCGTCTCGCTGGCGGTAATGTTCATCAATCCCGCGAGTTGCTTGAGCGCTTCCGATCGCTGCGTGCGCAGTCCACCCGCGTCGCTGCCGGTGGCTCCACCCCCTTCGACGGCAACGATTTGCAGATTGAGCTTGCTGATCTGCTGTGTGAGGGTATTGATTTCGGGAGCGATACCCTGCACGCGCGCACTCAGATCGGTGTGTAGCCGTTCGACGTTCAAATCGAGTTTGTTAA
>JBGTMM010000336.1:0-2478 GCA_041743635.1 Bythopirellula sp. | reverse complement strand
TGCTTCGACGCAAAACTCGGGCGAGTTAGCGTGCGGACATTTGGTCGAGGCGTCTGTGGCCTCATTCAATGCGCTTTTGTTGCGGCACGTGAGTTGCTCTCTTTTTGCGTGCGTGCATCTAGCGCGCGTGACGTTCATTCTCTTTCAAGGAGCACAATCATGCCTAACGAGCATCAACCAGGCGTTGACTAGGAACCCGATCCCAAGGCCCCCGACAACGTGCATGAGTCCCATGCGAAAGGGACCGGCAAAACAGGTGAAGCGACCAGCGGCGATCCACAGACACCCGTTCCGCAGGGCGATAAAGGGGATGCCACGCGGGAGCCGTGGAAGGAAGTCAACAAGGACAAAGTGGTGACGACGAAGGAGGAAATGCCATCGCCGAAGAAGAATAAATAGTGCCAGGTCGTTAATACCAGATAAGCGACGCGGTTTACTGCGTCTGGCATCATTACAACTGCGAGGCACTTTTTCTGGGAAGCATTTTCTGAAGGGCCTGATGACCAAGCTGCTGCGCACCACGGAGTTCGGGCTGTATTGCCCGCCGGGCGATTTTTATGTTGATCCCTGGCGGGGCGTGCCGCGCGCGGTGGTGACGCATGCGCACTCGGATCATGCGCGGTGGGGGAGCGAGAGCTATCTGACAGCGCGGGAAGGCGAGGGGATTTTTCGACTGCGGCTGGGGCAGGAGGCGAATTTCGATTTCGTCGATTACGGCGAGACGCGCTCCCTCAATGGCGTGCGGGTAAGTTTGCATCCGGCGGGGCACATGACCGGGGCCGCACAGGTGCGGATCGAGTATCAGGGCGAAGTCTGCGTCGTGAGCGGCGATTATAAGTTGGCCGACGACCCGACCTGCCGGGCGTTTGAGCCGGTGCGGTGTCACACGTTTGTCACCGAATCGACTTTTGGCTTGCCCATTTATCGCTGGACGCCGAGTGCAGAAGTCTTTGGCGATATCAACGCCTGGTGGCGGTCCAACCAAGAGCAGGGAAAAGCGAGTTTGCTGTATGGCTACACGGTCGGCAAAGCGCAGCGATTACTCGCGGGGATCGACAGCGCGATCGGGCCGATCTTTGGGCATGGGGCAATCATCAACGCTTGTGAAGCGTATCGAGCGTGCGGCGTGAAGTTGCCGGAAGTTGAGCGGGTGTTGTCGGCCGAGAAAGGTTTTGATTGGAGCCGAGCATTGGTGGTCGCGCCCCCATCGGCCAATGGCACGCCGTGGATGCGGCGGTTTGGCCGAGTCTCGACGGGGATGGCATCGGGGTGGATGCGGGTGCGAGGGATTCGGCGGCGGAAAGTGGTGGATCGCGGGTTCGTGCTTTCCGATCACGTCGACTGGTCGAGCATGTTGACGGCGATTCGCGAGACCGGCGCGGAGACGGTGTGGGTCACGCACGGCTATGTTCGGCAAGTGGTCGAGCATTTGAAGAAGATTGGATTACAAGCCGCGGCGCTCGCGACGCAATTTGGTAATGAAGAGGATGATGATGTGGGGGTGGAAACCGACGAGGTGGCCCTATGAAACGGTTCGCTCGGTTGTATGCCGCGCTCGATCAAACCACCAAGACGAGCGAGAAGGTTGGGGCACTTGCCAATTATTTTCGCGAGGCATCGCCTGAAGACGCGGCGTGGGCCGTGTATTTTTTGTGCGGGCGGAAGATTCGGCAGCTTGTGCCGACGAAGCTTTTGCGCGAGTGGTCGGCGGAACGCGCCGGCATCGAGGGTTGGCTTTTCGACGAGTGTTACGAAGTGGTGGGCGATCTGGCGGAGACGATGACACTCATTCTGCCGCCGGCGGAAGCGGCGGAGGACATGCCACTTAACCTGTGGTTGACTGAGCGTCTGTTGCCCCTGCGAACTGGCGACGTGGATCAAAAGAGAAACGTGGTGGAACAGGCGTGGGCGGAGCTCGACGAGGCCACGCGGTTTGTGTTTCACAAGATTATCACCGGCTCTTTTCGCGTGGGGGTGTCGCGGGGATTGGTCGTGCGGGGACTCGCCGAAGCAAGTGGCATCGAAGCCGACGTGCTATCGCATCGGTTGATGGGAGATTGGGAGCCGACGGCCGAGTTGTTTACCAATTGGGTGAATCCCGACACGCACGACGCGGGGATCAGTCGGCCGTATCCTTTTTTTCTCGCGCATCCGCTGGAGACGGAACCCTCGGAATTGGGTGAGCCGCATGATTGGCAAGCCGAGTGGAAGTGGGACGGCATTAGAGCCCAACTCATTCGCCGCGAGGGGCAGACGTTTATTTGGTCGCGGGGCGAAGACCTTACGACCGACCGATTTCCCGAGTTGATCGAACTGGCCGCGCATTTGCCGGATGGCGTGGTGTTGGATGGGGAAATTGTCGGTTACCGCGAGGGTGAGATCATGCCGTTCGCGGCAATGCAGCGGCGAATCGGGCGTAAGCAGTTGGGGAAGAAAATTTTGAGCGACGTGCCGGTGGCGCTGATTGCGTTTGATTTG
>JBGTMM010000335.1:0-2960 GCA_041743635.1 Bythopirellula sp. | reverse complement strand
AACCGCTCACGATCATCGAACTCGCCTCGGCCTCGGTCAGCCCGCGGCTCATCAGGTAAAAGAGCTGCTCTTCGCCGATCCGCGAAACGCTCGCTTCGTGCTCGACTTGCACGTCTTGCTCTTCGACTTCAATGTAGGGGTAAGTATCGCTACGGCTGTCGGAATCGAGGATCAATGCGTCGCAGACCACATTGCTCTTGCTGCCCACCGCGCCGTCTTCGATCTTGCACAAGCCGCGATAGCTGCTGCGGCCACCGTTCTTGCTGATGCTCTTGGAAATGATGCGGCTCTTGGTGTGCGGGGCACAGTGAACCACCTTGGCCCCAGCGTCTTGATGTTGACCCTTCGAGGAAAACGCGATCGAGAGAATCTCACCGCGGGCACCCGGCTCCATCATGTAGACGGCCGGATATTTCATCGTGAGCCGGCTTCCCAGGTTGCCGTCGATCCACTCCATCAAGGAATCTTGGTAAGCGACGGCCCGTTTGGTCACCAAATTATAAATGTTGTTCGCCCAGTTTTGGATCGTCGTGTAACGGCAGCGGCCGTTCTTTTTGACGATCACCTCCACCACGGCGGAGTGCAGACTTTCCGTGGTGTACATCGGCGCGGTGCAGCCTTCGACATAGTGAACCGAGGCCCCTTCATCGACGATAATCAGCGTCCGCTCGAACTGGCCCATTTGCTCGGCGTTGATGCGGAAATAGGCTTGCAACGGGAATTCAATCTTCACACCAGGAGGCACGTAAATAAATGACCCCCCCGACCAAACGGCTGAGTTCAAAGCGGCGAACTTGTTGTCCGACGGCGGGATAATCTTGCCAAAGTACTCGCGCAATAGTTCGGGATGCTCCCGTACGGCGGTATCGGTGTCGGTAAACAGAACGCCCTGATTGCCGAGGTCTTCTTGGAGCGAACCGTAGACCACTTCGCTCTCGAATTGAGCCTTCACGCCGGCGAGATACTTTTTCTCTGCTTCGGGGATGCCCAACTTGTCGAACGTGTCTTTAATGTCCTGCGGAACGTCGTCCCAAGATTTGCCCTGCTCGTTGGTCGGCTTCAGGTAGTAAAAAATGTCCTGAAAGTTGATGCCAATGTCGCCGCCCCACTTGGGCATCGGCTTCGACTCAAAAATCTTGAGCGACTCGAGCCGGAAATCGCGCATCCAGCCGGGCTCTTTTTTCATTTCCGAAATCTGCGCAACGATCTCGGCGTTCAAGCCTCGCTGGGCTTTGAACACGTCGTGCGACGGAGTGATGAAATCGTACTTGTTGATTTCGCCAATGGTGGTCGGTTCTTGAAGAATGTCGGTAGCCATGATCTTCTTCCCGTTAGGGCTAATAATTTATTCAGGGATCAACTCACTGGTTCTTGTACCGTTACGCCTGATACATGCAGTAGCGAACATCGATGCACTTGTTCGCCATCGGAGACATAAATTGCCGCCTGGGTCAGCATGCCTAGTTCGGGATGCTGCACGGAGTAATCTTTGCCGCTCGACATATGAATGACGAATGGCACAAACGGCGTTGCCCGTAACAGTTCTGTTATGTCTCTACGCATCAGTTTCTCTTCTCGTAAAAATCGCGACTTTGCTAGACCGCTGCCGCTGCCGCCTGCTGCATCTGAGCGTCAGTGGCCGCCTCTTCCGGGTAGTCGGCCCGTATGCGGTCGTAACCGTCGGTGAACAATTCGTGGGCGAGTTCCACGCCACCCGTTTCGACAATCTTTCCGCCCAGCATCACATGAGTGAAATCTGGCGTGTTTTGATCGAGCAACTTGTCGTGGTGGGTAATAATCAGGATGCCCATCGCGGCGCTATCGGCGGTCTCCTTGCCGATCTGGGCGATGCTCTGGCTGGCGAGCTTCACGGCATCGACGTCGAGGCCGCTGTCGGTCTCGTCGAGAATCGCAAACTTCGGCCGCAACATAGCCATCTGCAAAATCTCGGCCCGCTTCATTTCGCCGCCGGAAAAACCGTCGTTCACGTAGCGACGAGCGAACTCGACGTCCATCCGCAGGTGTTCCATCTTCTCGGTCAGTTCCTTGCGGAACTGCCGCATCGGAATTAATTCTTCCCCTTCCTTGCGAGCAGGATTGCGGACGTTGGTGGTCGCATGGCGCAGGAAGTCGGCCATCTTCACGCCGGGAATCGCCATCGGCCGTTGGAACGCCATGAAGATTCCCGCGCGGGCGCGCTGGGTGGCATCCCATTCGAGAATATCCTCGCCGTTGAGCTCGATTGTACCCTCGGTCACCTCGTAATTGGGATGTCCCATAATGACATTGCCGAGCGTGCTTTTGCCGGAGCCATTGGGCCCCATCAGGGCGTGAGTCTCGCCACGGTTGATGGTGAGATTCACGCCGCGCAAGATCGGCTTGCCTTCGACGGAGACGTGGAGATTCGTGATTTTCAGTGTTTCAGTCATTTCAATTGCGGATTTCGGATTGGGGATTGCCGGAATGTTGTAATCTCATATTAGTTCAACGTCGTCGTGGCGCGCGGCCATTTGGTCGAGGCTCGGCGCCAGCGATTTTTTCAATACTGACAATCTGATTGGGTGCGCACCACGCAGTCCCTTTCGAATTCGAGAACAGAATCGTAACGGCATTTTTTCCGATCGCTACGTTCCACGGGTCGTCAACTTGGTGACTGTCGCCGTTTGTTAGACGGATCTCGAAGGGTTCAAACGGCTCGGCGAGCAGGAGGGTTTTCATGGTGTCTAAGTACATGGTCCAGTAATCTTTTGGTGATCGTAAACGGGATCGATATCCACTTATATTGCCGCTCAACTTCCTCGCGGCGCGCGGCCGTTTGGTCGAGGCTCGGCGCCCGCCACGTTTTCGATGCTGACAACTTGATGAGGGGTGCACCAGGCAATCCTATCCGAATCGGAGTAGCCGATCATGATGACATTTTTTCCTACCGCCACGTTGATCGGATCGAACACTTGGTGCCG
>JBGTMM010000334.1:0-3927 GCA_041743635.1 Bythopirellula sp. | reverse complement strand
GGAAGAAGCTGTGCAGCACGTCGGCACTGGTGATGTTGAGCAGCACTTCTTCATTCACGGGCAGGTAAAACTTGCCGTCGGTGCGCACGATATCGTCTTCGGTGTAAAGCTCTTGATCGGGGCCAGGATAACGAAAGTCCCAATTGAATTGCCGACCGGTCACTTCCGCCGTGATGGGGATCTTCGGCACGTCCATCTTCGCCGCGGCCCACGCTTCCATCTGGTAGATGGCAATGAACAGCAGCGTCACCGCGGGCAAGATTGTCCACACGAGTTCCAAGGCATGGCTGCCGTGGGAAAACTTCACTGGTTCTTGGCTGGTTCTGGCGTCGTACTTCCAGGAAAAATAAACCAGCGCCAACTCGGTGACGATAAACACCGCACCGGTTAGGTAGAGAATAAACATGAACAAGCTGTCGATCGTGCGGCCATGTTCCGAAACATCGCGCGGCAGCCAAATATTGAAGTAAGGCGCAGCCACGAACGTCGCCACCCCACCCAAGGGCACCAATAAGAACAGAAAACTCCAAAAACGATTCACAATCGCTCTCCACAAAGGGGGAGGTATTTCTTTATCACCACGGAGACACGGAAATCAATCAAATGCAAAACGAAAAATGAAAAAGTTCAAATGCAAAAGTAAAATGAATCCGAATTTTACTTTTGCATTTTTCATTTTGCATTGAACATTTTCTTCTTCTCTGTGTTTCCGTGGTAAGTAAAATTCTTAATTCACTAACTTCGCGTTCGCCGGCAACGCATACAGCGGGCGACTCGGCAGTTCGTACGGCAACGACAACACATAGTCGACGATGTTCCACATTTCTTCCTCGGTCAGCGTCCCTTGGGCACCTGCACTGGCTGGCCCACTGCCGGGCATCGGCGTCCCCGCGATCCCAGCAAAAATCCGCCAGAAAACGTCGATCCGGCGATGGCCGCCTCGATAAATCCCTTGCCGCATATTGCGCGGAATCGAATTACGCACCGGATACAGCGAGGCGGCCACTTTGGCCCGCTCGATGGCAAGCTCTTCCTCCGAACCCTTGGCCACCGAATCGAGGAATGCCTTGTGGGCCTTGTTCCAAATGTCAAAGTCATCCTGCTGACCGTCGCCAAGCGCCGTCGGGCCGTGGCACTTCATGCAATTCGCCCGCACGCCGTAAAACAACTCGCGTCCCTTGGCCACCGAGGCGGCTAATTCCTCCGCCGAGCGGTCATCGCCGGGAATCTCATCCTCGGTCGGCACGATGATCTGCTCATTTGCCTCGTTCCATCCATCCACAATCTCAGTGAGCAAGTCCATAACGGCTGAGCGTTGGTCAGCATCTTTCGCGGGATCAAGCGCGATCAACCGCGTCTCTGGTTCGCCTTCCTTGTCCAGCACTGGCTCGCCTTTGTCATCAAGAACTTCCTCATCACCGAGGTCATTGAAAACAAAATTTGTGAGCGCGGTTTCCATCTGACCGCGGATGCTCAGATACTTCACATATTCGATGAGCGCTGCGATCTCCGCCTCGGGCAAGAGCGAAAACGATGGCATCGCGGTCCCCGGTATGCCATTGACCATAATGCGATGCAGGTCTTCATCCGTGGGCCGAGCGGATGTATAAGTCGACTTGAACTTAAAGACTCCCTGACGATAATCGCGTGGATAAGGATTCAAAAACAACGCCGTCGGACCACGTCCATCACCGCTGATGCCGTGACAGTGCACGCAGTGCTGGCGATAGAGTCCGTAGCTGGCCCCCTGTTGGTCAGACCAAGCGGCTCCCGCCGCCATTTTCAGTTTGCGCGCGTCGAGACCCGTTTCAGGCAGAGCGAAGGGAGCGTCCGGAGTGCCGAACATGGCGACGAGCACATCCGCAATTTGTTGTTGATACGCGGGAGGCGTCGGTGTCGCATCGGAAACCATCTGCACCATGTTCAGATGGAATCGCGGCGCAGCAGGCGTATCGCAGCCCACCAACACGGCGGCCACCGCCAAGCATCCCACCAAATTCAAAATTCGCAAACCGTGGTTCATCACGCGGGCGCCAAATCCATCAGTTGTTCTAATTATTAAATTCAGTTTTTGAAACCACGAATCTTACGAATCGCACGAATAAGAATTTCAGAATGGCTAACAGCTAACAGCTAACAGCTAACAGCTTCTTCCCATTCGTGAGATTCGTTTGATTCGTGGTTAATTTTGACTTATCCACCAAACGCCGCGGCGGGGACCGTGAGGTTCACTTCCTTCACTTCATCCTCGCCAAGCTTCAACTTAAACCGGCCCTTGTTGGACCACTTGAGCTCCTTCGCCTCGGGAGTCGTGAGCACCAACGACTTGCCAGGACCAGCCGCGCTCTCATGCCAAACCTGAAACTCCAGTTCCTCGCCAGCGGGCAGATTCGGAATCTCAAAACTACCGTCCTCGGCCGTCACGGCCACGTAGCCCGTTTCACGCGGCAAAAAATACGCGATCATCCACGGATGGATGCTGCACCGCACACCTACCGGCACGGTCTCTTCTTTCTGTGGTTTGAAGTTAATCGACTCACCCACGGGAATTGTCTGGTTAAAACTGTTCTTGCCCTCGATGTTGGTGTTGTGCCCCACGGGATCGCTGTTCTTGATCACCATTGTCGTCCCTAGCGTGAGGGGAAACACGTGCGTCAAAAACACACACACTTTCTGATCAAAAAGCTTCGTCCCTTCACCGGCTTGTGCCGACTCATGCACACGCGAAGCGCTCCGCACAAACACTGCGACATTGGCAATGCCCCCCGTGGCGGGGTCCACCAGCAGCGTCTCTTGCAGTGGTGCCTGGCCGTTAATCGTGCAGGCGGCCATGTCCTTGTTCACGTTGTAGGGTTGCATTTGTGGGGGATCGCCATCGTAGATGAACTTACCCTTGAGCGTGCCCCAACCGGTCCCCGTCGCCACGGCCACGGCTTCACCTCCAGCGCCGCCAGCCGTGAGCGCCTCGCGAATCTTCTCGCTCGCCGTGATGTTGGCCACCGGCCCCAAATCATTGCGTCTACCGCATCCGACAAGCACAAGCGAACCGAACAGCAGCAGCATGCTGCCGCGTAAGTGTGTTTGGGTTCGCTGTTGTGTTAACAAATGGATCATCATTCTTAATCTTGTGTTACGCTTACTTGCCCAGAGCCGCCACGGAAACCTTGATTTCGCCCAAATCGAGCGTCTCACCGGCGATGATCTTCAACTTCGCCCGACCACGACGGTCTGTCTTGCCGCTTTTCAATGCGAGATCGCGCATGTTGCCCTTTCCCTCGTGCCAGAACACGAACTCGTGCTGACCTACCGGAATGTTTTTAATTTCGAACTCGCCCTTGTTATTGGAAACCGCCACATAGGGATCTTGTCGCACAACGATGTAGCCCTTCATCCAAGGATGAATGTTGCAGGCCACCGGCGCGGGAACGGGTTCGACCTTTGTAGGCGTCAGGCTCACGGGGCTCCCGCTACTAATGATTTGATTGAAAGGTGGATTCATGACAAAAGCGATATTGGTGTTGTGCCCCACGGGGTCGCTATTACCAACTTGCAACGGCTGTCCGGTACGAATCGCCAACACATGCGGCTCGAAACGGCAAGCTTTGTTGTCGAGCACCATGGGCTCTTTGGCAGCGGCTTCGTAATCGGGATGAACTTCCAAAGCTTTGCGAGTGTAAATGAAGACTACCGCGTTGGCCAAGGCATTTCCCTCGCCAACGACAATCGTTTGGTCTACCAGATCGTGCTTCCCGCAGGTCTCTTGGTCTTTATTGACGTTGATCGCGGTAGCTTCACCGACGGAACCCTCAACCACAAATTTGCCCTTGAGGGAACCCCAGTCGGCTGCCGAGAGTTGTCCCGCCATGCCAATCAGAAACACAGAAACTAATGCATATCGAATGTTCATCATCATTTCCTCTCTTGCTC
>JBGTMM010000333.1:0-5171 GCA_041743635.1 Bythopirellula sp. | reverse complement strand
CGGCTCACGACGCTGCAGGTGGCGGCGATCATGGGCGTGTTGGCGATGGTGGCGCTGGTCCAGTGGCGGGCTGCGGGGGCGAATCAGCCGCAGGCGGAACCGCTGGCGTAGGCTCGCTAAACCGCAAGCGATTGGGTTATAGTTGAATGAGATTCTATTCCGCAATCCGAAATCCGCAATCCGCATTCCGAAATCCGCAATCCCTATGTCTCATCCCTGGTTAGCTGATCGCACGAGCGAATTTGATAGTTCCGGTATCCGCAAGGTGTTTGATCTCGCGGCGAAGATGAAACACCCGATCAATTTGTCGATTGGGCAGCCCGATTTTCCGGTGCCCGAAGCGATGAAAGAAGCCGCCATTGAAGCGATTCGCGGCGATAAGAATGGCTACAGCGTCACGCAGGGCATTCCGCCACTGCGTGAAGCCCTGCAAGCACACGTCGACGCTGAGTATGGCCACGGCGACCGGCGGGTGCTGATTACCTCGGGAACGAGCGGGGCACTTGTGATGACGATGCTCGCGTTAGTGAACCCCGGCGACGAAGTGATCTTCATGGATCCTTACTTCGTCATGTACCCGGCGCTCGTAAAAATGGTGGGCGGGAAGTGCGTGATGATCGATATCGCGCCCGACTTTGTCATTGATGTTGAAAAAGTCGCCGAGGCGATCACGCCACGCACGAAACTCATTTTACTCAACAGCCCCGCGAATCCCACGGGAGTGGTGGCGAACGAAGCAAGTGTTCGGGCGCTATCCGAGCTGGCCGCCGCGCGCAACATTGCCCTCTTGAGCGACGAGATTTATCGCACGTTTAGCTATGATGGCGTGCCGGCGAGTCCCGCCCAGTGGAACGCGTCGACCCTTGTGGTCGACGGTTTTAGCAAAACCTACGCCGTCACTGGTTGGCGGATGGGGTGGATTCACGGACCCGCGGCGATCATCGACAAACTCACCATGATGCAGCAGTACACATTCGTTTGCGCGCCACACCCGCTGCAATGGGCGGGGCTCGCTGCGCTTGAAACCGACATGTCCCCGCAGGTGGCCGAGTACCGCCAGCGTCGCGATTTCATGGTGAACGGCTTGCGCGCGGCGGGTTACGAAGTCGCGGCCACGGGGGGGGCGTTTTATGTGTTTCCCCAAGTGCCGGCGGGTAGCTGTCGCGGAACGGAATTCGTTTCTCGCGCCATCGAGAAAGAACTTCTGATTATCCCCGGCAACATTTTCAGCCAGCACGACACGCATTTCCGTATATCGTATGCGGCGAGTTGGGAGACACTCGAGCGCGGGCTATCGGTTTTGAAGGAATTGGCGGAGTAGGAGCGCTATCCTTCCGCTTCTTCCGTGGCGGAGAACTCGCGGCCACGAACCACGCCCACCGCTGCCGCCAACAAGACAAGCGTGTAGGCCACGAGAACCACAACGTGTTCCCACGCCGGCGGTTCGCCGATGAAGGCCATGAGTGCGTTCATCTCGGGGTCGGTTGTCATATCGCCCCACAGGAATACCAACGTACGGATGCGATATTGCACCGTGAGAGTGTTAATCAGTGCCGGAACGAAACTGATGACCAATTCAAAGATCAACGTATAGGCCACCGCGGTCACCATCGACCGCTTGGGGAAGAGTGTCCCCAACAGCAGGTACAAAGCGGCGTAGGCGGGGCAGGAAAGCATGGTGATCCATGCGATCGTGCCACCGATCCGAAGGCCGTCAGCGTCAGGTATAATCGCCACGGCAGCGCATAAACCTACCAAAGCGGCACTTAACGCCCAGGAAAGAGCGACCAAATATTTTCCCAACAACACATGAGTCGTGCCATGCGGACGCACGGCGAGATAGACCCAGCTTTTGCGTTCGAGTTCCGCGGAGACCACCGGGGTAGCCCACAGAAACGTGCCCAACATACTCACCAGCATCGGCACCAAGGTAAACAGCATCACGGTCCAAGCTTCGCCAGGCATATCTTCGCCTCGCAGCGCGAAACGGATCATGCTCACGATCAACACCGGGAACAGGGCGAGCACAATCCACCAACCCATGCGAGCCATGGTGAAGGCTCGACGCCATTCAAAGAAAAACACGGCGGCCACGCTGCTGGGGTTCATGAGAGTTCTCCCCGGTGAATTTTCAAGAGCGAGTTGAAAAGGGCTTGCAGTGATTCATCCGCCGAGTGCATCTCGCCGACGGCAATGCCCGTCTCGGCCAGCCAACCGGGGAGTTGCTGGTAAAGTTTGCCTGGATGCCGCGTCGAGACGACGAGTTGATCGTGCTCGATTCGCAAGGAATCAGTAATCTCGCGTTCGAGCAGCACACCCGCCAAGCAACGCGGGTCGCTTGTGCGGATTGTGATTTCATTCGGCACGTCCACCAACAAGGCATGCACCTCGGCCGCGGTTCCCGATGCCAGAAGTCTACCACCGCTAATCAATAAAAAACTGTCGGTGATCGATTCGACTTCATAGAGCAAGTGGCTGGCTAAGAGCAGACTCTTGCCGGCCGCGATCCAATCCTTGAGCAGCACGCCCATTTCATGTCGGCCAATCGGATCGAGTCCGTTGAACGGTTCGTCGAGAATCAAGAAATCGGGGTCGTGGGCAATCGCCTGGGCCAACTTCACGCGCTGCCTCATCCCCCGTGAATAACTGGCAATCGGCCGGTGCAGTGCCTCGCTCATCCCCACGGTGGCGAGCGCGTCACGCGCGGCGGTTGAGGCGGCGGCGGATTTCATGCCTTGCAGTTGGCACAAATAGCGGACCCACTCATAGCCCGAGACGTTAGCGTACAAGCCTTCGCTGCCGGGGCAGTAACCCAAGCGACGAAATAAGTCGGCATTGTTCTTTGGCGATTCGCCGAATACCCGCACACGGCCGATCGTGGGCAAGAGTTGCCCCGTAAGCAAGTTCAGCAGCGTGCTTTTGCCCGAGCCGTTTGGTCCCAGCAGGCCAAACGCACCGGCGGGGAGCGCGAGCGTCATATCGTTCACGCCGATGACGGTGCCGTACAGTTTGGTGACGTGGGAGAGTTCTATCATGGCCAAATCGTTAAGCCCTCAAGGGGGCGGAAATTCTGCGAAAGAGAATGACGGTTGAGACCACTGTAATCACGGCGAGAATCCCCGCGGCATATTTGACCTGCTCGAAGGATGCGAAATCAAAAATCCAGCCCTGCACTTGGCCCAGCATGTGATAGAGCGACACCGGTGCCCACTTCTCCAGGGCGAAAGACGTTTCCATGCCGACTCGATTGATTTCAATGCCGGTCATCACAATATACGTAAAGAAACCCATGATCCAGATGGTGAACCAGGCAAACCCCGCGTAACGACTTTCTTGCGTGAGCGAAGACATGCACAGCGCGAGCGACGCGGTGGGAATCATCAATACGGCCGAGGCCGCCAAGATTCGCAGGGGTAAGTCCCAGGTGTCGACCACCACGTCAATACTGGGTGAGAGCAAGACGCCCATCGTGTACAGCACCAGTGCTGGAGCGGCCGAGATCATCATCAGATAAAACCAGACCGTGGCGAGCTTGCCCAGCGCGTATTGCCAGCGCGTCAAGGGCCGCGAGAAATAGAGCAGGAAAGCGCGGGAGCGGACATCTTGCGAAATCAACGGCGGCGCGATGATCCCGACCATTAAGACCATGATCCCCCCCTGGGGGTAACGCAGAAATGTATAGAGCAACCACGACCAAACCGAATGGCGGGCCACGGATTCATCTTCAATCCTCAATCGTTCCGATAGACCATCGAGCGCGCCAGGGCGATCAGGCACGAAGACGCTCAGCCCTTCGCGCATGTCGGGAGAAAGCAGCGATTGCTCCCACATCAAAAAACCCCCGGCAAACCAAATCGCGGGCAGCCAAGCAAAAAACATCATCCGTCTGAGCCAAGTGCTCTGCCAGGCCCGGCGAACGCCCGCCTTGGCGATCACGGCCCAGCGGGTCCAAGGAGAAGCCAACTCTTCGTGCCACTCGCGGTAACCGAGATCATGAATGGGCATTTGGCTGCTCCCGAACGGCGGCGAGGAAAATTTCTTCGAGCGAGTTGCGTGAAGGCTCGATCGAACGGACAGCGATGTTTGCCTGTTGGGCGATCTGCCAAATCTTGGCGGCAAGTTCCCCATGCTGGCCGTCCACGGTCATCGCGCCCGACGCATCGACGCGCACTTTGAGCCCACCGCGTTCCAATCGCGTGGCAAACTCAGCAGGGTCGCCGAGCACTTGAATCCTGAGTGAAGGCGAAGTTGGCTGACTCAGACGTTCCAAACGCTCCGCGATTTGCACCCGCGATTTCGCCAGGATAACCACCGCATCGCTGACCGCTTGCACGTCGGGCAAGATATGCGTGCAGAGGAGCACCGCTTTGCCGTGCTGGCGGGCGAGAATTTTGATGCGGTTGAGCATCGCCTCGCGCTCTGCCGGATCGAGGCCCGAGGTCGGTTCATCGAGGATCAAGAGGGGGGGGTCGTGAACCAATGCTTGCGCGAAACGCAATTTCTGCCGCATTCCGGTGGAGTAGGTTTCGACCATGCGATAGCGTTCCTGGCCCATGCCGCAGAAGTCGAGAATTTCGTGGGCACGCCGTAGCGCTTCCAAACCAGGAAACCGCGAGAGCTGCGCGGCAAGCTGCACCGATTCCACGCCCGACAGGCCGGCGAGATAGCAATCGTCCTCGGGCATATAGCCGACGCGCTCGCGAATCTGGCGACTGTGGCGGCCGAGTTGGAATTCCAAGAGCCGTCCCCGGCCGCTGGTGGCCCGCAACAAACCCAAGAGTACTTTGATGAGCGTGCTTTTGCCGGCACCGTTGGGGCCAAGAAGGCCGGTAATGCCAGGTTCAATCGTGAGGGACACCCGATCAAGCGCCCGGAACGAACCGTAGTTTTTCGAGATCTCATCCAGTTCGATCAGGCTCATCAACAACTCGCGCCAGCAGTCGGTGTGTCTCTTGGTAAGCAGAGATAATAACGTATTCGCCGCGCGAGTGCGATTCTTGCCGCAAATTATGGCGAGCGGGGGACGTAAATCCCCTGCGGTTTCAAAGACCTCGTAGCAACAGGGGGCCCACGCCCCCCACTCGCCTAGCCGTCGGGATTATCCAACAGCTCCTTTAATCGCTCGCTTAATGGCGCCGGAAACTTGTCTAGCCAAGATTCATCAACCAAAC
>JBGTMM010000332.1:0-7353 GCA_041743635.1 Bythopirellula sp. | reverse complement strand
TGGTGCGGTCTTCGGCGCCCGCTTGTTCGCGGAGAGCAGCGGCTTTGGCATCGAGCGTTTCGATGGTTTCTTTAATCAACGAGCGATCCGAGCCATAAACTTGGATACTCGCTAGCAATTGCTTGGCATTTTCAATCAGTTCGAATGCTCTTTCATGAAAGTCTTGTTCAACAAAAGAAGTACACAGCGAATTGGTGCGGTTAAGCAAGAGATCGGCGGCCTTGCGATTTTTAGGTTCGGCACCCAAGCCTTCGATCAAAGTTTGTTGGCAATCGAAGGAAAACTCGTAGCCCCGGCTATCTTGATTGGCTATGAGAAACTGGGCTAGTTCGAATTGGGCATCGGCAACTTGCTCGCGATAGCTGTAAACACGAGGGTTATTCAAAGACAGCCGCTGCATTACTTGAATCGACTGTTCGTCGCTGGCGATGGCCTCGTCAATCATGTCCAATTGAAAATAGCTATGGCCGCACAGGCGGTAGCAGGTTGCCAGCAAGGACTGAGATTCCGAAGTTTTCGCGTTGTCGGGAAGTTTTTCCAATGTTTGGGTGGCTTGCAGGCGCAATTCCAAGCAGTCTTGGAGGAGTTTTTTCTGGTCTTCCGGAGTTGACGCAACGGCCGCTTCGGTTTCACGCAATCTGCCTAAGGCACCAAAGCCACGAGCCAAATCTTGACGGAGCTTGGTATCGTTCGGAGTGTCCTCGAGCAGTTCTTGTCGCAGGTCTTGGGCTTCCTGCAAAACGAGCTCGGCCTCGCCAAGTGAAGCACTCTGCGGCTTTAATTGATAATCCTCGATAAGAAGCAAGCCCAAATTCATTTTTGCGCTGGCCAGCAGTCGACGAACCTCTCGGTCTTGCGAGTTTTCCGCGAGTGCTTTGGCGCGCCAATCGACGCAGAGATGGGCGTGTTCGAGGGCTACGTGCAGTGTCGCTTGGGCATCGACGGTTGGTTTATCCTCGCTGCGACTGTTCCAAACCTTTTCACCTAACTTCGCCAATTCGCTATGAACCGCTCCCAGATCGAGATAAGCTTGAGTCTTGTCCGCTGCCGCGGAAACGATCTGAGTTTGAATCTCCAAGGATTTTTCCAACGATTGTTTTGCTTCTTCATACAAGCCAAGTTGAAATTGTACCCTTCCTAGTAAGTAAGCACTTTTCGCTAATTTACCCTCGGACCCCTGATTGGTCAGCAACATCTTTTGATAGTAATTCTGGGCATTGAGCAGCAAATTTTGCCTCACGACTTGCATGCCCGGCTCGTTGGCCAGCAGGCCCTCGCTGGCAAACACAAACGTATCCTCAATCGATTGATTGAGCTCAGACGCATTGGCTTCCGCTCTTGCCAAGGCCGCCCGCGCTTGCACCGCGAAGCTGATCGACACCAGCGTGGCAATCACCAGCGTGGCCGCGATTGTGCCGATCAGCGTGGCGATCAGCGGATTCCGCTGCGACCAGCGCACCAAACGCCCCCAATGTCCCACCGCCCGCGCGGAGATGGGAAAACCCTGCAGGAAGCGTTGCAAATCGTCGGCGAGCGCCGTGGCGGACTCGTAACGGTCGTCAGGTTTTTTAGCCAGGCATTTTTCACAGATAATCCACAGGTCCAAGGGAATCTGCGAACCACGGTAGTAGAGCGTTTCCGGCGCCGCGCTCTCGACTTTTTTGAGCGTATCGAGCAGGTTCTTGCCTTCGATCGGTGGTCTGCCCTTGAGCAGTGCATAGAGTGTGCCGCCGAGGGAATAGACGTCCGTGCGGTTGGAGATCAACTCGAGTTGACCCTTGGCCTGCTCGGGAGCCATGTAGTTGGGCGTGCCCATCGCTTGGCCGGTCTGGGTATATCCTTCATTGCCGACCAACTTCGCCAGACCGAAATCCGCCAGCAGCGGTTGGCCCGACTTGTCGAGCATGATGTTCGCCGGCTTAATGTCGCGATGGATCACGAAATGATCGTGGGCATACTGCACCGCGCGGCAAACTTCCTCGATTAACCGGGCCGCTTCCCTGGGCTTCAGCCGTGTTCTGTCAGGCCCCACATAACTTGCCAGACTCTCGCCCTCGATGTAGGCCATCGAGAAATAGTGATTTCCCTCGTGCTCGCCGGCGTCATAAACGGCCACTATCCCGGGGTGTGTGAGCCGACCCGCGGCGGAGGCTTCGTCGTGAAAGCGGGCAATGTCTTCCGCTGAGCTGAGGCTGCCCCCGGCGATGACTTTTAGTGCAACGGTGCGGCCGACATTTTTCTGATAGGCCTTGTAAACGACCCCCATTCCGCCGCGGCCGATTTGCTCGATGAGCTGGTAATCGCCGAGTTCGCCGATGTAGCTCGTTTCCGGAATCTCGGCCATTGTCGAGAGCGTGCATAGCGAATCCCCATCACCGATTGTCGCTTTGATATCCACGGTGGGCAGGATGTGGGCAATCGTTTCAGCCAGATCGGCTTCCGTTTGCTTGCCGATCTTCAAGCTCGCCAAAAAATCGTGCTCATCCGCGTCGACGTGTTGGGCAAGCAAATCGGCGACCTCGTGATGCAACTGGGTGGATTCGGTCGAGAGTTGCTTCAAATACAGGTCGCGCTCTTTCACCGAGAGCGACAGGGCCGCATTGAATTTCTGCTTGACATCGTCCCAAGGATGTTCTGCCATTTAATAACTCCGTGATAGCTCGCGATAAAGCCAAGCCTTGGCTGCCGCGAACTCCTGCTTAACCGTGCTGGGCGACACGTTCAAGAGGTCCGCCGTCTCTTCGACCGAATAACCACCAAAATAACGCATTTCGACGATTTCCGCTTGCCGCGAATCGAGTTCCGCGAGTTGCTTAAGGGCTTCGTGGAGCGCGAGCACGTCGGTTTGGTTCGCCGGACCAGCCACGGCATCCACCGGCACGGTCGAGCGTTTCCAGTGAGGGCCGCCACGCTTGAGAGCTCGGCGCTGTCGGGCGCGGTCGATGAGAATCCGCCGCATGACCTTGGCCGCCAGGATGTAAAAGTGCTTGCGATCATTCAGGTCAATGGCTTGATCGGAACTGACAAGCTGCAGATACGCATCATGCATGAGGGCGGTGGCCTGGATGGAAATTCCACCATTCTCGTGCGCGAGTTTCTTCTCGGCCATCTGGTGGAGCTTTTGATAGACGAGATCGAGCAACTTCGGCGCGGCCTGGGCGTCGCCGGCTTGCGCCCGGCGGAGGAGCATGGTGACTTCGGAGGGAGTTTCACTCATGACGCGCTTTCAGGAACGTGTCTCAGGTCAATGCAAAAGCTCCCTCATTTCCATCCAACATGATACCCCCGCGACTCAACGCGCGCCTACCGGGTGGTGGTTTTGGGGTGGAAGTCCACTTTAGGTTGTGTTTTGCTCATTTCGATTCGCGGATTATTTTCGCAGTAATTCAACTTGGCAAAGGTGGCGGTGTGTTTTTCGGGTCCAAGTTCAGTTCTTGAAAGGGGGAAGGCGGAGGGCGGAAGGGGGAAATTTAACTTCAGCGCGCAGCGCGAACGTAGGCCGGAACGAGTTATGCGAGTTTCGGCATGTTGCGAATCGCTAAGCCGCGAGCGGCGGTCGTGTGCCGCGAACGGGATTCAGCTTAACACAAAACGTGGCACAATTTCGAGTAGAAAATTTGTGCCACGTTTTATTTAAGCGCTTTCATGCGGATTCGCGGAAAACCTCCGGACAACCAAAAGGCTGGCCATCATCAACGTCGCTAGCGCCAGGGTACCTGGCTCGGGCACGCTGCTCGCCGCGGCAAAGGCCCCGAAGTCGAAGTTGACTCTCAGGACGACGCTCTGCGGATTGTAGATCACGTCGAATCGCCGGCCCGGCAGGGACGGCAACAGTAAAGTGTCAAATGCACCGTCAACATCATAGGAGGTGAGGATGGTGAACGTCTGGCCAACAAACGGCGTGAAGCCGTCCGTGAGTTTCACCTCGAGCGTGCCACTCAGCGAGGCGATGTAGGCATTGGGGTTGCAAAGCAATTGGTCGTAATCATCCGCGGAGCCAATTTCAATCTCCAGGACGCCGGTGGACTGCTGGGTGTAGTATCCATCGATGGTGAGCGCGCCGGTGGCTGGTCCGGGCGCGACCAAACCGCCGTTCATGACGTCGCTCCCGACAGTGCCGTTGCCACTCAGCGTGCCTAGCGAATTGACTAGCATCGGCATCGCACTCACTACGAGGGCTTCGTCAGTCACCGCGAGTTCGCCCTTGTAGACATGACTGTCATGATTGCTGTACCAGTACGAGCCAGGCCCGTCGACGCTGACCGTGCCAATGCTGCCAGGGTGATAACCAATGAGTGTCTGGCCGCTGGTGACAAAGCCGCCGTTGGTGACATTGACAATCCCCGTGCCCTGGTAACCCACGATCCCAGGGCCACTCCAAGACGAACCGACGCCATCGACGTTGACGACGCCCGTCGAGCCGAGACCATAACCGAGATACCCGCCACCGTTGACGGTTCCGCCGCCGGTGATGTTCACGGTGCCCGACCCAGAGTAGCCGATATAAGAATTGGCTTCCCAGATCGAGTCATCGCCATCGACATTGACCACGCCGGTTGAACCGCTGCCATAGCCGACGTAGGCGAAACCAGAGCCTGTGACCTGTCCGCGATCCATGATATCGAGCGTGCCGATGCCGACCTCGCCGACGTAGAATTTGCTTCCGTAGGCGTTGGCCAATGTCGATCCCGCACCAGTCACCATGGCCTCGCTCACAGACAGTTTTCCACCGTTACCGACCTTCACGTCGCCGCCGCCGGATACCAACAATTTCGCGAGCGTCTCGGTGCGCGTGTTCACGTCCAACAAACCGCCGCCGAAGACCGTCACCTCGTTAGCCGGTGCGTGCGAGATCTGTTCATTGGCAGCAAGTCGTACCGTGGCCAAAGGTGCCGCGGAGCCTCCGCCAATGGTCAACTGTCCGGGAATGGCCACGCCAATGGATGTTGTCTTTTTCAGAACCAGCGTCCCGCCAGCGACCGTGGTTGTGCCATTGAACGAGTTGGGGCCGAGCATGGTTACGGTGGAAGCGTAGGCGTCGGGAAGAACTAAATTGCCGACGCCATGGATCACGCCGATCATGTCGGTGAGGGACGCGCCGCCAAACGTCAAGTTGAAGCCATTGAGGTTGACCTGGTCCATCTGTAACCGGCCAGCCGCGGCGGTCCACGTCTGATTGGCCGCCAGCCGTATCGGTCCGATGACCGACTGAATATCCGTGTCGTTGTTGGTGACGCCGCCCTCCCCAATGGTGAGCTGTTGGTCGCAAAAGATCACAAATCGTCCATTTCCGTTATTGAACTTGAGGGAGTTGATGCTGTAGGGCACATTGACCAGTGGCGTCTGCACGAGCCCGTTTATGGCCGGCATCACAATGTTGGCCGTGCCGTTGTTGGGCGGGGCAAACTGCTTGAGTTTCAGCGCATTCCAGTTTGCGCCGGTGGTCCAGTTGTCGTTGGTGCCCCCGCCGTCCCAAATCGTGCCGGCGGCAACGGGAGTGCAGGTCAGTGCCACCACGGCCAGCGCGGCGACGGCGAGAGAAGTTCGTAAAGCGTTCATGGTCAATTTTCCTTTCGAGCGAGCGAGTTGAAATCCTCCCCGCGGGGCTTCTCGATGAGCCGATCCGGCGGGGAGTACGCTCGTTCAAGCGAAAACCAAGTGAAGATGTTACAACCCTCGGGGTCAGCTTCGAATTGAAGCCGGGTAAACAGGACGCGACCGAGAAGAAATCGCCAAGATGGTGGGGCTATATGGGATTTAACGCACCGCAGCGGGGAGATGCGCCCGCACTTTGTCGGGAAAGTCGGTGATGAAGCCGTCGAGGCCGGCGGCGGTGAAGGTTTCCACGAGGTCGGCGAAGGTGGCGAATTGCGGGGGGACTGTCTCGCTGCGGAAGGTGTAGCAACAGACTTCCAGGCCCGCTTCGTGGGCGAGATCAATCAGGTCAGTGAGTTGCGGGTCGCCGGGAATGCGGCTCCGAGTAAGCAGCATTTCGAGCGATGGACCGATGCCGTCGGCGTGGATGGCGATTTTTTCGAGTGCGGCGGCGAATTGTTCGCGGTTGGCATCGGCGGGGAGTTTTAGGGTCTCTTGGTTTAGCAGTTGAATGATGCGGAGATCGGTGTGCAACTGCTCGCGCAGTCGGTGGACCTCGTCAACATCAAAACACTGGAGGATCGCGCTGTCCTCACGCGTCTTGTAGCCGTACTTTTCTAAAGTCGCGAGCACGATCCGGCTGGGGTCTTTGCCATTCGCGCGATGCCAGGCCGGGTCTTTGATTTCGACCAGCAACCCGACGTTGCGGCCGGTGGTGTGGTTGAGGCCTTGGACGAGTTCAATGTGTTCGGCAAGCGTCGCGAGTGTGAAGTCGCCTTTGTCGAATGGGAACCGCGCGGGGAATTGGAGCCGTGAGGTCGTGGGATTCGTGCGTTCGTGGACACGCAAGGCGCGCAATTCGGCCAGCGTGAAATCGGCAACGTAATAATGGCCGTCTGCGCGATGTCGATCAGGGTAAACTTGCGCGACGTTGGTGACGTAATCGAGAAAACGATCGTGGATTACGATTGGCTGATCGTCTTGAGAGAGGATGATGTCTTGCTCGATGAAGTCGGCTCCCTGTCCGTGGGCCAGGGCCACCGCGGGCAGGGTGTGTTCGGACAGATAGCCGCTCGCGCCGCGATGGGCAATCACCAGCGGAGTCGAATCGGTCACCGCGACGACGCCTACGGCGCATATCGGGATTCTGATAAAGAACAGCATGAAGAGGATTGCGGGTAAGGAAGAATTCATCGTGGCCTATTGAGATTATTGCACCAAGTTGGGGGAAGTGTTGCAGGTTATGGTAGGGAGTGAGGGTTTGGGGGCAAGGGTGGCGGGTGGTAGATGTTCAATGCACTGCCATGTCCGACGCCCGCCTTCACCGCCGAGTCACCGCCCGCTGAAGCGGGCTCGCCGGGCCCTTTTTCTGAGCGGGAAAGATTTTTTGGAAAATGTTCTGTCCGTTTGGGAGGCGGTTTTCGCTTGTATTGGTGAGTCGCCAAAACATCCTTTCTCCACCCCCACACAGGAGACCCCAGTCATGCGAAACACACTCCCCATGCTTGCTGTCGCCGCCGCCACCCTGCTCGCAGCCCCCAGTTTTGCCGAGACCAGCCAATGGATCGACCGTGATACGCAAGCGTCGTTTGCCTTGACGCCCCCCGAAGCGCCCCATCGCCATTCTTCGACCTACCAAGAGGGCGTGCAACGGGGACAGGCGGCACTCGTGCGGGCTTACGCCGATTTTAGTTTGCAGGATGCCCAAGCCGAGATTTTGCGGGAGCAGGCCTACGCGATGCGGCTGGACAACTTTCT
>JBGTMM010000331.1:0-7870 GCA_041743635.1 Bythopirellula sp. | reverse complement strand
CTTGCGGCACTGTTAAGGCCCGTTGTTCCTGGCAGACGCGATAGACCATCATAAGGTTCCGTCGGATTGGTAATAATCGTATTCGCCAAACCACCGTAGGTCACGTCCGACGAACTGTTATCCTTGATGCCGATGGAATCGACAATCACTGCACCGGCTGGCAGTTCCAAGGTGCCGTCATTGTCCCAGTCGTAGTCGAACTCACCCACGTACAGCGGCGTGGTGGGGCTGTAAACCAGGGCGTAGGTCGTCGTGCCGTTGTCATTGCCACCGATGAACTCGACATCAAGTTCAGGGAGTCCAATAAAGGTCGTTCCCGTCGGTACATTATAGTTGAAATTATTGAGCGACCCGATCAATGTGGTACCGTTCGCACCGTTGAAATAGGTGCCAAGGTCAACAATGAAATTCGTCGCACCTTCCTCACTGCCCACGTCGCCACCGATCGCGACGGCATACAAGGAACCCAGACCGATGTTCGGCGTTCCCACCAACTCGACGATTTCACTACCGCCATCGTTATCAGGTTGGTTGTAAAGAATTTCACTCATGAGGACGGATGGACTACCGACATTGAAGTCATTGTCGCGAATCGTAAGCAGCGAGGTTCCCATCGTGCTGGAAATCGTTCCCGCCGAGGTTCCCGTCAAAGTGAGATTGAACGTCTCATCCTCTTCCCGAGCCGCGTCCTGTACCGTCGACACAGTAAATGTCTTGAACAGATCGTTGATGCCAAAGCTCACAACGCCTGACAGAGCGCCTGAGACATCCCCTGCCTCACCGGTACCAGTTGTGACGCTCCAGTTCACGTTGGCGGCGCCGCCAACTCCACCCACACGCTGCACCGTGACCGTCGCGGTGCCACCCTCGCCCACGTTGTAATCAATGTTGGAGAACTCGAACTCACCAACTCCCTCTTTCTCGGCATACAAGATGGTCAACTCGGGTTCGAAAGCATTCACGCTACCGGAAGCCGAACTTTCGATAATCCAGCTATCGGGAGAGTCGGAGACCAGCACCCAGCCAAAATTGCTGAGTGATCCATCGGCCCAAGCCTGCAGAGTGTCGACGCTGAGTGATATCTGTACCTCGTCAACTTCACCAGGAGCCGAAACCACTCCATCGACAATATTGCCGGCTTCGATGCCGTCAGGGGTCACGCCATTTTCAATGCTGTTTCCCACGCTCCCTTGGGGATCGTCCCAGGTGGCGACGCTGTTCCAGTTTTGTTGCATGCGGAACAACCGGATGTTGGCGTTCGCGGCCGAGGGATTAGTCACTTTGACAGTGATAAAGCCGCCCAGAATTTCAGAACCCGTGGGGACTTGACCCGTGCTTGAACCAAAGATGTTGTCGAAGCGAATCATGCCTTGCAGTGGTCGGGTCGCTCCACCAACCGGATCGCCAGGATTGCCATCTCCGACTTGGTCGTCAACGATAATTTCCTCGGCAAAACCAAAAATCTGATTGGGTTGTGAGGAGTCGAGGTAAGTATCGACAGTGCCGCTGTAACCATTGGCGTCACCTTGTTGGAAGGTTGCGATCTCGGCACTCGCGTCCACAATCGTGACCACAGCCGGGCTACCCACGACCAGGAACGGTGAATCGGCGCCGGTCAGCCGCACGCTAAAGGTCTCCAATCCTTCCGCCACCATGTCCTGATTAAGCGTGACCGTAATTGGCGCGGTCGCTTGTCCAGCAATGAAACTAATCATGCCGGAGGTTTGCGCCACGTAATCGCCGGGAGCGATCGCGGTGCCATTCTGCGTGGTGAAGAACACGTCTGCTGCCTGTGAAAGATCACCAACACGCGTCACCGTAAATGTTGCCGTGCCAGCCGATTCATTCACCGTGGCTGTGTCAGCGGTCACGAAGACGTTACTGAGCGTATTGGCACGTCCAGGAGTCAGCACAGCACCTTGGGGGGCGGTCACCGTAATTCGGGTGGTCCCATTGAGATACGGAATGGCTGTGCCATTCGCTTCCGCAGTGACCACTCTCGATTCCAAAATATCGCCATTGAACCACGAGCCAATTTGGCTGGGCAAGAAGTTATCCTCACGGCGAGATACGGCATCCGAAGACACGGAAGAATTCGTTGGACCACTCGGTTGATGTACGTGCACGCCCGGATTGCCTAACTCCGGAGCAGAGACGGTACGGTCGCGACGGTTGCCACCTTCAGCGATGCCAACAATATCAACCACAGTTGCCCCGTTAGGATTGCCGACTGCGAACAATGGATGGTCGAGCACGCCGACATTGGGGCCGGGCGATGTGATCGATCCGTCAGCAAAAACAGCCGAAGCATAATCAGTGCCTTGAGTAATCGCGGTCGTAGGGCTGTAAACCAATGCGAAGGTCCGAGATTCGTCGAAAATTAAGGGATTTCCTGATCCATCTTCGAGATTCGGATCAGTGACAATATTTGTATCGGGATCAGCAAAGGCCGTGTAAAGCCAGCCGGGAGGAGCAATCACCAAGAGTCCATTGTCGCCAAAAGAATCCCCAGATAAGTCGTAGACGTAATCGGCAACCCCCATCTGTGCGCCAGTTCCTGAGCCAAGTCCGTTAAAAATTACGAAATAGTAGCCGTTAGGAATCACTGCGTTTTCCGTGCCGATCAATTCAATATATTCACGGTTTTGCTCATCCACCGTGCCGGGCAGAGCGGGATCGTCGGAAACGTTGGCTAAGACTTCATTAATGAGCGCATCGTCGTCTTGAATAATCAATGTCGCGACGGCATCCCCCAAGGTTGCGCCATTCGTGGGCGCGGAAAGAGTGACAATGATCGTCTCATTGCCTTCCATCGCCATATCGCCGTTGATCGTGACATTGATGTTCGCGGTTGACACGCCATCCGCGAAGCTCACCGTACCCGCGGCGACGGGCACAAAATCGGTGTTTTCCGCCGTTCCAGCGAGGACGGTATAACTCGCCTGGACCACGCCCGCGCCGCCGTTAGCGACCAAACCACCCAGTCGGCTCACTTTAATGGTGGCCGTCGTGGTGCCCGCATCTCCTTCGGCAACCAGAGGTGTCGTGTCCAACAAGGTAATTCGACCAGGTCCCGCAGGGGCTTCGAAAGTGACCGACAATTTCGGACGACCCGCTTGGCCCGCTTCCGAAGTTTCGAAGTCCCAACCGTCGGTCGTGGCACTTTCGATCATCCAGCCCAGATTAGTCTGGCCCGCGGACCAGTTGCGCAGGGATTCGGTAACATTCAAGCTTTTCGTGCCTGTCGAGGCGTCGTATTGCACAAAGTCTGGCGGTAGACCTTCGACTTCTCCTTCGGAAGATTGCATGCCTGGAATTTGTCCAAAGCTGTTCCAAGTCGCTGTCGCTTCGGACCAGGGAGTCAGCACGCGATAGAAGCTCATTTGCATCGCGGCATTCGAAGAATTCACAACATTTAGCTCAAGCGTGGCGCTGGTGATCGTGGAACCCAAAGGAATCTGTCCCGCCAGATTGCCAAAAATGCCGTCAAACCGCACCAAGCCTTGCCGTGCCCCGTTGAGATCTTGCTGGTCGGGGCTGATGCTTGTTTCGGTGCCGAAGGCAACATTGGGACTTGTCGAGAATATCCCGGTATCTTGAGTACCGTTGTAAGTGCCAAGTCCATTTTGAAAGATATTGAATGCCAGCAAGCGGCGATCTTCCAACACCTCAAAGGAAAAGCCCGATCTTCCCCGAAGGCTAAACGGCTTGTGCGACTTTTTAGCCTTATTTTTGCGGCCCTTGCCAAATAATGATGAGATGAAATTGCGCGGCATAGTGATGTTCCCTCAGCAAAGTTGCGTTATGACCAACGAAATAAAATTACAAAACGACTTCTTCCTGCACACAAGTTTTAGTTAATAATTGTGAAGACACGTCGAAAGCTTGTGTGAATCTCCCATGAAGCTTATTGAAAAAAATTAAAAACCAAATTAGAGACCCGCACTTGTATCAACGGCTTCATCTCCCGCCCGAGTACACATCGCCTGCCACACAGGTTCGTCGATTTCCTCTTCGACGAATCGCACCGACGCATCGGCCATGGCGGTGTTCACGCCACCGTTGTGTCGACTTCTGGCGGCGGCATAAAGGTTGCCGCCGTTGTCGTGCTTGGCTCCCATGCCTTCTCGACAGGGTAAATTGGCATAGTCGCCTGAATTTTCGATCCCTGTCCCGCAGGCACCAATAATGTCTTGATCTTTGGAATTGGGAGTAAGATAGCCCGTGAAAGCGCTGGCCCCCGCGCTCGGGATCATCCAAGCTCCGCGCCAATCGTCGTTGCCGGAACCAGCCACGCCAGCATCCGCGGCTCCCTGCGTGTTGGCTTCGTCCCAAGTGATCACTTCACTCAACAACACCGTGTTGGAGAGCCCGTCAGAAGCCTGGGCAACTCGAATCCCCTTGCCAAGCCGGCCCCCGGGTGGATTCTTATTAATACGCACCAAGCCAAACATTCCCGCCATGATTTCAGGCGGGGCAGGGACAACTCTGCCCAAGTTGTCCCTACCCGCCTCAACTTCTGCGACCTCCGCATAGAGCGGCTTCACCGACTCGACGGGAATTGCGTGAATCATTGAGCCGCCACCAAAACAGGCTGCGACATTTGCCTTCGAAAGATGGCCGAAAGCCATGCCCGACGTGCCGTCATCGTCATCATTGTAAAGCACGGACGTATCGGTTCCCGCTGACGGGCACAGCATCGCTTCGAGCGTTTTACCACCAATGCCGAATCCTCCGCGATCTTTCGCGTCCCAGTTGTCGGCTGGGTTGGCTTGTTGAACGTCTTCGGGAAAGGCCTTCATGGCACCAGAGGCTAGATTCGCCAACGAGCCTTGCTCAAGGTAGCCAAATAACTGAATGGCCCAGTTGGGACCGTAACATTCGCACTGGTGTTGAGTTCCCGCCACGATCCACGAGTTCTGTGCCGTGGGTCCACCGAATTGAGGCTGGATGTCAACGCACGTCGGCCCCCCCGGAGGAAAATAGGTGTTGGCCGACTCAAAATTCGCGCAAGAAAGCGCAAGCTGCTTAAGATTATTAACGCATTGCGTGCGGCGTGCCGCCTCGCGGGCCGCTTGAATCGCCGGCAGCAGCAAGGCCACCAAAACTCCAATAATTGCGATCACCACCAACAACTCGACCAAGGTAAACGCCACGCGGATTCTGCGAACCATTTAAGGTTTCCTTTCCTAATAAGCTGTTTCAAAACCCCGCGTCCAAAACCGGACGCTAGCGCGTTCCGGCTGATTCTATTAGCCGCTGGGCGCTAGCCCACGGTTTTGAAACAGCTTCTAAATTGAAAATGCACTCGGGCCTGCTTAGTTTCGGTCGCTTTTCGCAAGAGACACTGAGCGCCCCGACGCAGCTACCAATCCCAGTGCTGAGCATCCTAGTGGTCAATTAAGAAGAAACGTTGAGCACCGTGTGAATTCATGATGATGATTGTGCGAAGGTGCTCGTCGGCGGCGAGTTGGGACGGGAAGGGGATCTACAAACGAGAAAGGGGTTCGGAAGAATTAAACCTTTTTTTCCGCCCTCCTTGCTAAACCCAGCCTATTGGTAACCTGTTGGCGGAATAACCGAGAGCGATCCGCTTTCGCGCCAGTTAAGAGCCGAGCGTGAGTCAATTTTTGCCCGCCCCGAGCGGCGGCGCTTAGTGCGAGAATTCCGCTTGAATTCTTGGAGTAAGTGGCTTAACGTAATGTTATTCTCATCTTCCTACTGAGAGTTTGCCATGAATGCTTCGCGTCGCGATTTTCTGCGTCAATCTTCAGTCTTTGCCGCCGGGTTTTTGTCGCTGCGCAGCTTTTGCGAGCAGTCGGCCCAGGGAAACGGAACTGCCGGCATCGCGCCATATGGGCCGTTGGTTGATGATTTGAATGGAGTACTCGATCTTCCCGTGGGATTTCACTACCGCGTGATCTCGGTCAGTGGCGCGCCCATGAGCGACGGCTTGATCACACCCGGCCTGCCCGATGGGATGGCAACATTCGCAGGCCCCGACGGTTTGATAGTCATCGTGCGAAACCACGAGCTTTTGCCGCTCGACACGCCAGGACCGTTCGGAAAACTCAACGAGTTCTACGGCAAGGTCGAAGCCAAAAAGCTGTATGACCAAGGCGAGGGGCTGACGCCGCATCTCGGCGGCACGACCACGTTGGTCTATGACACGAAAAGTCAGAAAGTCGTGCGAGATTTTTTGAGTCTCGCCGGCACAAGCCGCAATTGTGCCGGTGGTTCCACTCCCTGGAACAGTTGGATCACTTGCGAAGAAACCGTCATTCGCACGGGGCCTGGGACGGATGGAGATTACCGCTGCGAACGTGATCACGGTTATAATTTTGAAGTGCCCGCTACGCATGAAATCGCGCTGGCCGAGGCCGTGCCGCTTGTTGATATGGGACGTTTCAATCACGAGGCGGTCGCCGTTGATCCGGAAACAGGCATCGTTTATGAGACCGAAGATCGCGACGACGGACTCATTTATCGGTTCTTGCCGAACAAACCAGGTGAACTGCCAGCGGGGGGCAAACTGCAGGCGCTGAAATTCGTTGAATCTTCGGCGCTCGACACGCGCAACTGGAAAAAGCAGACGGTCGAAGTAGGCAAACAACACGCGGTCGATTGGATCGACATGGCCGAGGTGAATTCGCCCGAGGATGACTTGCGTTATCAAGGTTTCGATGCGGGCGCGGCTCGTTTTGCCCGGGGGGAAGGCATGTGGTATAGCAAAGGGCAAATTTTTATCGCTTGCACCAACGGCGGTAAAGCACTAACCGGGCAGATATGGCGATTTATCCCCGCCCCGCCGGGTTCCGCAGAAGCCGACAAGATGGAATTGTTTATTGAGCCGAATGATGCCGCGATTCTTGAGGCGGGAGATAACTTAACAGTTTCACCTTGGGGAGACATTGTCATCTGCGAGGATCACGAGAATGGTGCGAGAATCATTGGCATCACTCCCGCTGGTCATCTTTTTCCGTTGGCTCAAAACCACTTGCGCACCGAATTTGCAGGTGTGACGTTTTCGCCGGATGGGTCGACGCTGTTTGTCAATTTGCAGCAACGCGGCATGACGGTGGCGATCACCGGGCCTTGGGAGAAGCGTGCGGCGGGTTGAGTGGCGCGTCTTTGCTAGGTTTCTTGAGATGGTCAAGAGAAACTATTAGCAGCGGTTCGGTGATCGACCACGTATCGTCCACAGCAACTACGACAATGCGTCGTGGTTTAGGGCGACAAAATCACGATGCGGAACGGGTAGTCTTCGGCCATCGGCTAAGCGAAGGATCAACGGCGCACCAATGCTCGCGCAGATTGATCAACCGATCGAGGCCTGCTATGGAGACGGCAGCTACGATAAATGGAAGGTGTACGAGGCGCTGGAAGCGAAAGGCATTGAACCGGTGATTCCGCCGCAGCATAACGCTAAGATCAAGCAGCATGCAATTCGACGTGTCAAAGGAATTTCCACTCTCTCGGCAATAGATACGCTGTTGGTTTGCAGTGGTGCTCAACGCCTGACGGCATCAAAGGAATTTCCACACCTATGGCAAGATGTTTGCCATCACGCGGACGGACATGTGCTCAACGCCTGACGGCATCAAAGGAATTTCCACCCTTTTCGGACTCGCTCTCGGTGGCGTCCGTGAGATCGTGCTCAACGCCTGACGGCATCAAAGGAATTTCCACCATGGTCTCCTCGATCTTCGTCTCCCACTGCTCCTTGGGTGCTCAACGCCTGACGGCATCAAAGGAATTTCCACCACGGCCAAGTGTTCAGTGATCGAAACCAACTCGCGTGCTCAACGCCTGACGGCATCAAAGGAATTTCCACACCTATGGCAAGATGTTTGCCATCACGCGGACGGAC
>JBGTMM010000330.1:0-5494 GCA_041743635.1 Bythopirellula sp. | reverse complement strand
CGTCGCTTTCAGCCTCTCGACATTCAGATCGACCCAGGTCTTTCGCACGCGATTGCCCTTGATCCGGAATTCGGCATTGAGGAGTCGTAGGCGATGCCCCTGGATCTTCCGGACGGCACCCACTGTTTCGTCGATGCGAATATTTTTCATTACGCGCTCGTCCCGACCTTTGACACCTCTCCAGCTTGTCTAGCGCTCGTCGATCGCGCCATGGCCGGTCTTGTTTCCATCTCCGTAAGCGTGCAGGTTCTCAGCGATGCGCTCCATAAGGCGATGATGTCGGAAGCCGCGCGGTTGGCTGGTCGAGAACGGCCAGGCATCGTCGGCTACTTGAAGAATCACCCGGAAGTCATTGCCAAGCTGGTTGAATGGCCACTGGCGATTGGGCGACTTAAGTTCGTACCGAAACAGATTCTCCCAGCCGATGACGAGATTCTTGTTGAGGCAACCAGAGTCGCCCAGAATCATCATCTCTTGACCAACGACGCCATCATCATAGCTTTGATGCAACGTCACGGGATTACGCACTTGGCTACAAACGACGACGATTTTGACCGTGTGCCTAATATTACGGTGTGGAAGCCCCGGTCGTAATACAAAAAACCCCCCCCGATCTTACGCCAGCGACGGCAATACGACCCGAAGAGTCCTATCCTGCTGAACCCCTCTCCCCACCTTTCTTGCAGCCCATCAGCTTTTGCCACGACTATTTTCATGCACTTTCAAGTGGAGTAAGGGGACAGGTACATATTCGCACGATCAACGAATGCCTGTTGGTCGCCTACTGCCTAACGCTTCCCTCTTCAACACCTTGGATACTTTGCTCAAGTAGCTGGGCGGCCACCTGCATGGGGCTGACCCGTCGCTGTGCGCTGCTGACTGACTGAGCAAGTTCCTCCAATCGCTCCAGCGTCGCTTCACTCATGGGCACCTTGCGTGAGTAGACCCACGAGGGGTCGCTGGGCCGGCCTGGTCTTTTGCCTTGGATCGGCTCCAGCCGCGCACTGAGGACGGCCGCCAGTCGGGCCATGCCAAACGCCCCGCCCCCGGTGTCCGGCACCGGTCGTCCGATTTTAGCACCCAAGGCCTTTGCAATTCGTTTCACGTTCTTAGCCATCCTATTCATCCTCCAGCGGGAACTCGATTTCTAAATAGTCGCGGTCGATCACTAGCCCAACCGCCCCTTGCTTTGTTTTCGTGCCCATCTCGATTAAGAAATCACGCAGAGTTTCGACGTGTGCTTCCAGCGCCGATTCCGACGTGTAGCAATTAATAATGACCGGCTCATCGAACACCAACTCTCCCCCACGGGCATCGTCCCGCCAGACTCCTTTCGCACGCGGAAACGCCGTGGCTCCACCAAAGCATTGGCCAAGTGTCTTTAACGCACGCTCCACCCAGGCCTCTTGATTGATCGCATCGGAATAACGGTCCACGCTCGGGATGAAGAGCACTAGCAAGGTTGCCTGGCCCTTCTTTGCTCCTAAATTTTTCTGATATTTGGATGCCACGTAGCCCCTCTTTATTCCTGATGGGTTCCCTTTTGACGGTTCATCACCTACAAGTATCGGACATATTGCCCAGAAAGTCAAGTGCGCGGGTAAGACCGCCTCCACTTTGCCGTTGATTCAGCTTCAATACCCTCAATGCAGCTCCTTCACCCCGGCCAAAAATCGTTGCTGAACCGCCGGCCAAAATCGCGATAATGGGAATGAAATAAGCTGTTAGCGATTAGCTGTCAGCTATTAGCCAGAAAAGTCGTGAAAGACGTGCGCAACCGCTGCGCGTTGAATTTGCTTTCCCACTTCCGCCTTCCGCCTTTCCAGAAAAACACACCGCCACCTTTGCCACCTTTACCAACTTGGCCAAAAAAAACACATGTGGCCATCATGGCCAAGTTGGACAAGTTGGCCAACATGCTCGGCAACCGATCCGTGCGCAACAACCAACCGAAGATAAGACTTACGGCCAACTGAGCCCGCAACGACAACCCAAACGTTCTATCTGGAACACCAATAGGGGGTCTAAGTCCTTTAAGCACAAGTCATTTGGACTAGCGACCCTACCATGTTTCGCCGCCAACCCGTAAAATCAGAATGCTGTAGGCGAGAAGTTTTTTCGGTCGTTTCCGAGTCAGTTGGGAACGACCACAATTTAGAACTGGGCAGTGTTAGGTAACTGCTCGCCTCTCTTATCTTCGAGGAGTGATCGGGTAAGTGCCATCTCTGTTTGTCATTCGAGGCCGCGACCAAGGGACCCGGTTCCAGCTTGAGGAACCCCTGCATACGGTTGGACGGACTCAGTCGAACTCCGTGCGGCTGCACGACACCGAAGTCTCTCGCGAACACGCTGAGTTGGTGCGGCGCGGGGATAGTTATTTGCTGCGCGATTTGAGCAGCTCCAACGGCACGTATGTCAACGGCCAGCAAACGGGCGAGCGCGAGTTGCTCAGCGGCGATCAACTTCAGTTCGGCCGGTCGCTGTTGCTTTACACCGGGTTCGTCGAAAGTTCCTACGAAAACATTGCCGACCAGGTCGATATTGTCCCACGCGCTGACAGCAAGGACGGTTCACGCATCGTGGCGGCGCTGAGTCACTCCGGTAACAGCGACTGGCTGTTGCCCGATGCCCGGGATTCTTCGAATCCTTGGATCGCTCGGGCACGCAGCAATCTGCAGATCATGTACCGCACGGCCTTGGCGGTGAGCCACACAATGGACATCGACCAATTGCTCGCTCGCATCATGGAAATGATCTTCGAATGGGTCGACGCCGATCGTGGCTGCATCATGCTTTACGACACTGAAACCGATCGGCTGGTGCCGAAAGTGCGCCGCCACCGCCGCGGGATTCGCAGCGACGAAAAAATCTCAATCAGCAAAACAATTCTTGACTTTGTGACGGAACGCAACGAAGGGGTGCTCACGAGCAACGCGGGTGACGACAAGCGCTGGGATCCCACCGCAAGCATCGTGAGCATGGGGGTGCGCGAGGCCATCTGCGTGCCCATGCAAGGGCGTTACAACGTGGTGGGCGTGATCTACATCGACACTTCGATCACGCCGCAGCGGATGTTGATGAACCCTGGGAAACTCGACCAATTTACCGAAGAGCACCTCAGGCTGATGATCGCGATTGCCCATCAAGCGGCACTCGCGGTGGAGGACACTTCCTATTATAAAGCGATGCTGCAAGCGGAACGTCTCGCCGCGGTGGGACAAACAATTGCCTCGCTGTCGCACCATATTAAGAACATCCTGCAAGGCGTGCGCGGCGGGAGCTATCTCATCGAATTAGGGCTGGCGGATCACGGCAAAGCCGCGAGCAAGGGCGAACCCGACGACACGGCGGCTGGAAAGGCCGTCGACACGATCCGCAAGGGTTGGGGCATCGTCGAACGCAATCAAGAACGCATCTCAGCACTTGTGATGGACATGCTCACGTTCAGCAAAGAACGCGAACCCGAGCCTCGCGCGGCCGATCTCAATGAGCTGCTTAAAGACGTGACTGAACTGATGCAAGTTCACGCCACGGAATTGGGCGTCAAGTTGGAATCCCACGTCGATCCCGCGATGCCGATTTTAATGTTCGACCCCGAAGCGATGCATCGGGCGCTGCTTAACGTGGTGACTAACGGCATTGATGCCTGCGATGAAGTCGAAGGGGGCACCGTGATCGTTAGCTCGCAATACGACCCCGAAGAAAAGCTCGCTCGCTTGGTTATCTCCGATAATGGCGCGGGTATCCCGCCTGACGATCTCGACTCGATCTTCCACGTCTTCGTATCGCGCAAAGGTGGCCGGGGCACGGGGTTGGGACTTCCCGTGAGCCGTAAAATCTTGGAAGAGCATGGCGGACAGATCACCGTGACAAGTGAACCGGGCCGCGGCAGTTCCTTTACGCTGGAACTTCCCGCCACGCAGCCTTCCAAGGAACAGCTTGAAGAACTTGATGTTGATGCCGATTCCCTGAATCGCATGACGCATCAACAGGCGGTGCCTCGTCAAACTTCTTAATGGGCTTCATAACGCGCATCAATGCCAACAAAGGGATTGGTTCGTTTTTCATCGCCAACTGTTGTTTGTGGTCCGTGTCCCGGCAGGACAATCGTGTCATCTGGCAGCACAAACAGCTTTTCATGAATGGAACGCTTGAGATCGGCAAAGCTGCCGTCGGGAAAATCGGTCCGGCCGATGCTCCCCGCGAAAAGCACGTCGCCGCCCAGCACGAGGGGGGGAGCTTGCCCTGCGATGATGAACACCACATGCCCTGACGAATGACCTGGTGTTTCCCGTACCGTGAGCGAGAGCCCCGCCAGCTCCAGTTGTTCTCCTTCACGAACCGTCTGGTCTGCCGGCGGGCTGACCAGTTTGAAACCATATCCTGCCGAGAGATTTCCCACGGGATCGGTCAGTTTGCTAGCATCGCCGTGGCCGATGATCAGCGGACACTCTGGCCAGCGATCTTTGAGAGCCGCGTTGCCAGCAATGTGATCGGAATGGCCATGGGTGCAAAGAATCGCTGCTGGCGTGAGCTTATGTTCCGCTAGCACGTCGAGGATTTGCTGCGGATCAAAGCCTGGATCGATCACCAAGCATTCTCGTTCACCCGGGAGCGAGATGATATAGGTGTTCTCATCGAACGGCATCGAGACTACTGATCGAATCGTGACAGGCGACATTTCCATTTTTCAAAAATTCCCCTTCCACCGAGTTGTTCGGCTCGCTATCATCCCACCCCCCGCAAAAGCCCGCTCCGGAATTCCACCCGCACATAGTTCCGGCCCATTTCGTAGTTCCGGATGGGTGGGTTAGGTAGAAACTCGGCTTTCGCATGCAGATTGTAATTGTTTCCGCCATGCGGGGCGATAGTTAGTACGACCAGCATTATATCCTTGCTCATGCGCGAGGATGACGTGACACGCGCAAGTTCCACGTCGAGCAGGTTGTGGCCCAAATCTGAAACATAATCAAGCGATCGACGGGAGCGGCAGCGCTTCCGCAGGAGCAACTTAACCATGAACTGTCAAGTTTCCTCCCTCGTCTGTGCCAAGTTGTTGCTCGCTTACTCACTCAGTTACACCGTCAACGTCTCGGCCCAAGAAAACGGTCAACTGGTTGAACCGATCCATCGCGTCGAGAACCAACAAGCCGCTACTGAACCGGCTCAAGTCGCTTCACGGATTGCTCCGCCAACAACCACCGGCCCCATCGACCTGCAACTCCAACCGGGCGAGCATCCCCTGATGCCGTCCGTGCGGATGGCCAAGGACGGCGTGGCCCGGATCGACGCCACAATTGCCGACTATAGCGCGATGCTGATCAAGGAAGAGCGGATCGACGGCACGTTGAATCCTAAAGAAGTCGCGTTCATTAAAGTTCGGCATCAGCCGTTTTCGGTTTATTGCTACTTCTTGCAGCCTCACAAAGGTCGCGAGTGTGTGTACGTGGACGGACCAAACGCCACGAAGGGCACGCTCACGGCCCGCGACTGT
>JBGTMM010000329.1:0-3631 GCA_041743635.1 Bythopirellula sp. | reverse complement strand
CGAGCTTATTAGCGATCGCAGCTTTGATGTGTGGGTCGATGAGCTCAAAGCGGTGAAAGACAAATATCCCGACCGCATTCTCATTGCTTCCATTATGGAAGAGTTCAACAAAGATGCGTGGGTCGAGATCACCGAACGCTGTCAAGATTTGGGTGTCGATGCCTTTGAGCTAAACTTTTCTTGCCCACATGGGCTGCCCGAGCGGAAGATGGGTTCCGCGATGGGGGAGAACCCCGACATCTTGGGCGAAGTCTCCAGGTGGGTGAATGCCGTCGCCAAGGTGCCGGTGTGGGCCAAGATGACGCCCAACGTCACGCATATTGAAGACCCCACGCGTGCCGCGCTTAAGGCTGGCTGCGAGGGAATTGCCGCGATCAACACCATTCGCAGCGTGTTGGGTGTGGACCTCGATACCTTGCGGCCCGAACCGCAGGTGGAAGGGTACACCACGCCGGGTGGTTATTCATGCCGAGCGGTCATGCCAATCGCTTTGCGGATGTGCATGGAGATCGCCAAGGTGATTCGCGATGAATTCCCCGGCCGCACGCTCAGCGGCATCGGCGGCGTGGAAACGGGCAAAGACGCGGCCCAGTTTATTCTCTTGGGTGCCGACACCGTGCAAGTTTGTACCGGCGTGATGAAATTTGGCTACGGGATTGTTCAAGGGATGTGCGACGAGCTGCTCGCCTTCATGGAAAAGCACAAGTTCGACCGCATCGAAGATTTTAAGGGCCACAGCGTGCAGTACTTCACGACTCACGCCGACTTGGTGAAGCGGCAAGCCGAATCCCGCGCAGCGGTTAAGGCACAGCACGACAAGAAGATGATTCGTGACGATGCGCAATGGACTGGTGACGATTTTGTCGATCAAACCGACGCCTTGGCCCGCGGCTAACGCGAGAGGAATTGTCGTCGCATGGACGCCGCGTCGATTCCCGATTTGTCTCTCGCCGAATGCTTGCAAATTATTGCCAGGCATTTTGACGCTCAGGCGATTGTCGAGCGGAAGATCGACTCCGCCGCCGTGCTGGAGTACTACCACCAAAGCGATCGCGGGTATCGGCTATTTCACTCGCGCGAAGGAGCGATGCACGTCGCCCTCAATTGCGACAAGGAGTTTTCGACCGAGGGTTATCTCGGCCAAGTGGAATTGATTGCCCAGCGATTGCGGCAGTTGACTACCAAGGATGTGCTCGAAGTCGGTTGTGGTGTGGGCTACAACTCATGCAACCTCGCCAAGCAGTTTCCCAACAGCCAATTCATTGGCGTTGACCTGTCACCCGAGCATGTCACGAACGCTCAAAAAGAAGCTGGCAAGATGCCAAATCTCAGTTTCGAGCAAGGTGATTTCCATCGCTTGCGATTTGACGATAATTCCTTCGATGCGGTGTATGCGGTCGAATGTTTGTGTCAAGGCACCGATTGGCAACGGGCGATTGCTGAAGCCCAGCGCGTGCTGCGGCCGAACGGTCGTTTCATCGTAATTGACTGCTTTCGGCAATCATCGCTGGAATCGTATGACGCTCACCTGCAACTCGCGGCGCGGTTGGTCGAGAAGACGATGGCCGTCGAAGAGTTTGCGGTAGTCGCCGATTGGCTGCGAGTCGCCGAGGAAAGTGGATTTCAGGTCAACGAGCAGCTTGATCTCTCGGAGTCGATCAGTCATAATCTTGCCCGGTTCTACAGTTTGTCTCGACGGTTCTTCAAAATGCCCCTCGCCGCGCGGGCCTTCTTGAAAGCATTTCCGCCACGTTTGATCGAGAACGCTATCTCGGGGCTACTGATGCCATTCACCGTGGGCAGCGGCGCGCATCGATATTATTTGGTGTCGCTTGAAAAGAAATAAACTCTCGCAAAGGCGCGAAGGCGCAAAAAAATCTTAATTCACTTTGCGCCTCCGCGCCTTTGCGAGAGAAGTTCTTTAGAAATGAGTTGGCTTTCGGGTGAGCAGCTTCCCATGGCCGAGTTCACCGACAAACTTCCCGCCTCGCACTTGCACTTTCCCTCGGACAGTGACTTCCGTTGGTCGGCCTTCGATTTCCCACCCTTCAAACGCATTATAATCGACGGCCATCTCCTGCGTTGTGGCCGACAGCTTCCCCCGATAGGTGGGATCGTAAATCACCAAGTCGGCATCGCTCCCCACTTGCACGGTCCCCTTGCGGGGATAAAGGCCAAAGAGTTTCGCCGCTTGCGTGCTGGCCGCGTCGACGAAGGTGTTGAGATCGATTCTTCCTTGGCAAACACCGTGCGTGTAAAGGATGTTCACTCGATCCTCGATCGAGGGAATGCCGTTGGGGATTTTTGTGAAGTCGGCTTTGCCCATTTCTTTTTGTCCGACGAAATCGAAAGGCGCATGATCGGTGCCCACTGTGCTAATCAGCCGCGACCGCAAGCCCGCCCACAGAGCGTCATGCTGGCTGGCATCGCGCAAGGGGGGCGACATCACGTATTTCGATCCTTCAAATTCCGGTTTCTCGGTGTAGGTCTTGTCGAGCACAAAATGCGGGATCACCGACTCGACCCAGGCATGGACTCCGCGAAGTTGGCCCTGCTGAACCGCTTCGAGCGCTTCACGGCAAGAGGTGTGAACGCAGTACACATGCGCACCGGTCATCTCGGCGAAGGTCATCAAGTGGTGCACTCCCTCGGCCTCGACTCGCGGAGGCCGCGAAGCATCTTGCCATTGCGGGCCCGTTTTGCCTGCGCTAATAAGTTGCGCCTGCAACTGCGAAACAAGCGTCTCGTTCTCGCAATGAGCGGTGACAATCACGCCCAATTCCTTGGCGAGTTTTAACGTGCCGTACAGTTCTTCGTCGTTGATGCCGAAGGCACCTTTATAGGCAAGAAAGATTTTGAAGGATGCGATGCCGCGCTTGACGATTTCTCGCAGTTGCGTGACGGCCGTTTCGTCGAGCCGCGAGACGCCCATGTGGAACGTGTAATCGCACGCACTTTCCTGAGCTTGAGAGAGCCACAACTCGTAACTGGCCAGCGGTTCGTCGGTCTTTGCCGGGCAGCACATTTCGATGAGCGAAGTGGTGCCCCCCACGAGGGCAGCTCGGCTCGCCGTAGTGTAAGTTTCCTTGGCTAGCGTTCCCATGAACGGCAGATAAATGTGGACATGCGGGTCAATAAAACCAGGAAACACATACATCCCCGCGGCGTCGATGACTTCGGTCGCGCCTGCCGCCGAAATTTGTGGAGCGATCTGTGAAACGACTTCACCTTCGCACAAGATATCCGCGACGTAATCATCGCTGGGGGTAATGATACGACCATTTTTGATAAGCAAAGACATCGTAGATTTCATTCAAATTAATTGGGTGTGTCTGGGAATAAATGGATGTAGCCCTCGGCTTCGCCGGGGGTATGTCAACGGTTTGCCTTGCAAGTGAATTACGTGGTTATCAAAACCCCCGGCAAAGCCACGGGCTACCTGCGCTTTAATTCCCGTACACGCGCATCGATTCAGGCCAATTGTGCCCGTTGGCTAGTGCGGGTCAAGCCGGTCGTAGGGAAAATAGCCCTTAATTCAAGTGCCGCAGGAGCGAAATTTCACCTGTGTCAATTATTGCGGGCCTACGCAAAATTGCGAGCTACTCTTCACTTTGAACGGTGGTTAACTCAC
>JBGTMM010000328.1:0-2156 GCA_041743635.1 Bythopirellula sp. | reverse complement strand
GGGCATCTTCGGCATTTTCATCGCCTCGGTGTTCTTGCGCCGTCTCAGCGATTTGCTGCTCTTGGGGTTGTTCTTCGCGATTCCGGTCACCGGTTTCGTGAAGACGTTTTTTCTCATCACGGCGGGCTACAGCGATCGTGATACGGCCATTTTGCTCACTTCCGGCGTGATTGGCCTCGGCCCGATTGATGTGATTCTTGCCGCGCTCTATGTGCTGTGGCTCTACGAGATTTTCGTGAAGCGAACCAGCACGCTCGCCACTTGGAAGTGGCCCGATGCGTTTGCGATCATGTTGCTGTTGGCCTATTTTTTCTCGTCGTGGGGGGCACCCGAGCCGCAAGCGGCCTGGTTTGCGCTGATCTTTCAGGTGCGGTTTGTGTTGGTTTATTTTTATGTTTCGCGGCGACTTGAGTGGCGGCATTTGCCGATGCTGCTGATTGCGCTCTCGATCGTGGCCATCCTAGAATCCTTGCTGGCGTACTACCAATATGCCACCGGCAACTTGGTTTCACTCGCGCTCGATCGTGGCTCGGGAACAGAACTCAACACGCAATACGTTGTGCCCGGCATCGAACAGCGCAATCGGGCCACGGGCACTTGCAACGAATCGCACGGCTTCGGCTTGTTTGCCGGCTTGTTGGCGCAGTATCTGTTGGTGTGGATGTTCAACCGCACGGCCAGCCGCGGGATCAGGCTGTTGGCGTCGGCCGCTTTTTTAATGATTATGCTGGCATTAATTTGCTCATTCTCGCGGTCCGCCTGGCTCAGCGCCGCGATCACGCTCTCGATGATCTGGCTCGTTTATTTCATCTGGGGAGAACGTCAGCTTATTGTCCCCACGATCTTTGCCGGCATTGTGGGGATCGTGCTGTTCCCTTGGGCCATGACGATTCTGTGGGAGCGCTTCAGCACCGCCGAGGGACTCGTGGATGCGCGATTCGAGCAGTATCCGATCGCTTGGAGTATTTGGAAGGACCATTTCCTGTTCGGCTACGGCGCGGGCAATTACATGTGGGCTTTGGACACGTACAATCGAGGCGGGGCGCTTGATTTGCCCGTCCATAATGTGTTCCTCTGGATCGGTGCCGAATTGGGCTTATTCGGCGTGATCGCCTATTTTGGCTTGGCGGTGGGAATGATGTTTCGCGCAATCAAATACCTCAGAAAGCACTCCCATCCGGTGAGCAACTGCGCGCTCATCGTGCTCGCCAGCCTTGGCATGTCGCTGCTGGACGGCCTCACCGATCCGCTTTATCGCGAGCCGGTGGTTTACATGATGTTTTGGTTGACACTGGGGATCGGCACCGCCTTGGAGCGCCTCTACCGCACCTACCCCCCGGAACAAGACCGTTCCCTGGGCATTCCCGCCGCGACAGGCAACTAGTGAGTGCGCATGGACCGGCAAGGCGATTCTGACAAACTGCCGAATGCTGTTCCCACAGAAGTGCCGGAAGCTCCGGGGGCTGATGCGCAGTTGCTGGCCAGTGGCGTCAATCAGCGCGGAGCCATCACGCTCTTGGGCACGATCCTCGGTGCCGCCCTGATGTTCGGCAACGAAATCCTCGCGGCTCGATTTCTGGGATTGACGCTCTACGGTTGCTACGCGATCGCCGTTGTGATCGCCAGAATCGGCGAAGAAGTCTCGATGTTTGGCTTCGGCGTGAGCGTGCTGCACTTCGTTCCGGTTTATCTGCGCAATGGGGAGCGTGCGCGCTTGTTTGGCGCAATTTTGCTGGGAATGGCGTTTCCTATCGTAATTGGCCTTGCGCTGATTCTGGTGATGTGGTTCGCGGCCCCGTTCATTGCCGAGTATGTGCTCCACGAAGACCGGGGCGTGCCCTACCTGCGACTGTTTGCGGTGGCAATTCCGCTCATCGGTTTGTCAGAGATTCTGGGCCGCCTCACCCGTGGTTTTGGCCATGCGATCTATCACGTGGCGGTCCGCGAAGTTGTGCCGCGGGTCATTTACTTCACGCTGCTCGTGGGTTTGGTGCTATCCGATTCCCACAGGGTTTTGATCTCGCTTGCTTTCATAGCGTCCTATTGCTTTGCATGTCTGGTGGGCGTACTGAGCGTCGTGAAACTCACCGGTCGCGACTTGTGGCAGACAAAGCCTACAATTCCCTTTCGCGAAATGTATGCCTACTCGATCTTGA
>JBGTMM010000327.1:0-4281 GCA_041743635.1 Bythopirellula sp. | reverse complement strand
TTGAAGATTTTCGCAACGATTACCGCGGCCGCCGACTGCTGACGATCGACGACATTCACCGCCTGCCAAACGATGATTACCTGATGCAGGAACTTCGGCACATGCTCGATGTGTGCGAGGAGAACGATTGCCTCGTCATCGTTACATCGCCTCGCCCGGCGGATACGCTCGCCAATTTCCCGCCCGACATCCGCAGTCGCCTCGCGTCAGGCCTGTCGCTGCAACTAGCTCCGCCAGGCAATGCCGCGCGGGTGCGAATTATTCGGCACGCCTCAACCGCGCTGGGCCGCGACCTGTCGCTCGACGCCGCCAGCCGACTTGCCGAAGGCGTTGCCGGCACGGCTACGCAAGTGTTCGGCGCGCTGTTCGATCTGTGGGCCACTCCCGGCTTGTCTGGCGCGAATGATTCCGCGCGCGCCCAGCAGCTGTTAGATACGCGAGCAAGTCGCCAACCCAAACTTCAGGAAATCATCACGGTCGTCGCTAAATACACCAATGTGCCGCAGAAGCTGCTAAGAAGCGGCTCGCGCCGGCTGTCGATCGTGTTCGCCCGAGCCATCGCCGTTTACCTGGCCCGCGAATTCACCGGCTCCAGTTACGACCAAATTGGCCGCGCGCTGGGCGGCCGGGATCATACAACCATCATGCACAACTACAAGAAAATCGAACGCAAACTCACTCAGGACATCGCCGTTCAAGAAGCCGTGGCCGACCTGCGACGGATGTTACTCGACCGCTGAAACATCTGTGGAAAAAGTGTTTGGATCATGTCGGTTCAAGCAACAGATTTCGCCGTAGCAACGCGAACGGAAATCGTCGCAAGAAATACACGTATGAAATCGACAACCGCGAACACGCAGCCAACTTCACAACGACACGTTGTCCTCCGTCACCGAGTTATCGCAACGACTCACCGTGACAGCAGTTCCACCAACAATTGCTGCTCAATCGACGCTCAATCGTCGCACAAGATAATCAATACAAGAAACTAAATAACTCCTTATCAATCAATCGCCTGAACTCTCTTCCTACACAAGCCACGGTCGCGGACGTTTCTTGCGGATGAGATACACACGATCGGAAAGGACATCACGACCATGAAAATCACCTGCAACCGTGAGAAATTGCTGCATGCGTTCCAAACCGCCGCCGCGGTTGCGCCCGCTCGTAGTCCCAAGCCGATACTGCAGAACGTCAAACTCGAAGTCACCGGCGACTCGGTCACGCTGCTGGCAACGGACCTCGAGGTCGGTATCCATCACCAGGTTTCCGGCGTCGACATCCAAGTCCCCGGCATGGCGGTGTTGTCGGTGACGCGGTTTGGTTCCATCCTGCGAGAGAGCAATGACCAAACGCTCCATCTGGAATGCGATTCCACGGGCATCACCATCCGTGGCGAACGCAGCCAGTTTCGTCTCCCCGCCGAGAATCCGGCCGAGTTTCCGCAGGTCACCGCGTTCGAGGAAACCAGCTTCTACGAGATTTCCGCGAGGCTGCTGCGCGAGCTGATTCGCCGCACGGTGTTCGCCACGGACAACGAGAGCAGCCGTTATGCGCTTGGTGGCGTAAAATTGGAGTTCGAGGAAAGCGCCATCACCGCAGTCGGCACCGATGGTCGGCGGCTCTCGAAAATGACAGGCCCCGTCACCAAATCGGGCAGTCCGCAGAGCGATCAAACCACGATTGTCCCCACGCGGGCGATGGTGTTGATCGAGCGCGCGATTGCCCCCACCGACAGCGAAGTTCAAATCGCCATCAAGGGGAACGAAATTTTGGTCCATACCACCCGGGCCTCAATCTCGGCTCGCTTGCTGGAAGGCCGATTTCCCGAGTGGAGAAAAGTGTTCCCCGAGGGGGGTCACAACGCGGTGAGCTTGGAGCTGGCCATCGGCGCGACTCACGCCGCCGTGCGTCAGGCCGCGATTGTGACCAGTGAGGAAAGCCGCGGCGTCGATTTCACGTTCGGCGACGGCATGTTGGTGCTCTCCGGCAAAGCTGCCGAGGTAGGCCAATCGCGGATAGAACTCCCCATCGGCTACAACGGCGAAGAGCTTACCCTGACGCTGGACCCGCGTTTTGTCACCGACTTTCTCAAGGTGCTCGACGCCGAGAAGACCTTCACGTTCGAGGCCAAGGACGGCGAGAGCGCGGCCGTGTGCAAGACCGACGATGGCTACGGCTATGTGATCATGCCGCTATCACGTGATCGGTAAGAGAATTTTGTGGCTGGCCCAGGTATTTGTGGCTGGCCTCTTTGAGGCCGGACTTTGAAATCCGAGGTCAGAGACCTCAGCCACAGGGTGGAATTTCCAGGAAACTTCATGACTGAAAGTGCGAACGACAACCCTAGCAGCAGCGATCCCCGGATAGCTGAGGCGTGGATCGACTTCCAAAATCATCGCACCGCAGAACAACGGAAATACCACGGGCGGAGTCCGAAGAAAATTGGCAACGTGATCGCCCAATTGGTCAGCCGCCGGGGTTACGCCCAAATCCACGCGGCAGGGGAGCGCGACGCCGCTTGGCAGGCCGCCGCTGGCGCGGAGTTGGCCAAAATGACGCAAGTCTCGGCGTTGCGTCGCGGCGTATTCGAAGTGCTGGTGGCCAACTCGCTGCTGATGCAGGAGCTCACCTTCCGCAAGGAAGACCTGCTGGCGAGATTGCAAAAGGCGTTGCCAGAAACCGGGGTGACACAACTCAAATTCAAAATCGGAAGAATCAACGATCAACAAGGCCCCTAAGTGTCGGGACCTTTCCGGTACCATAAGCAGGGCCGGCAACACAAGCAAAGTTAGTACGATCCAAAAATGTCAAACGACGAACCCGTTAAAAAGAATATTGCCAAGGCCGAGTATGGCCAGTCCGATCTCGAGCACTTGAGCGATCTGGAGCATGTGCGCGAGCGGCCCAGTATGTACATTGGCGATACGACCGCCCGCGGCTTGCATCATCTGGTGTACGAAGTGGTCGACAACTCGATCGATGAGGCGATGGCCAACTACGCCACCGAAGTGCGCGTGCTGGTGAACCCCGACGGTTCGGTGACGGTCGAGGACGATGGCCGTGGTATTCCCGTGGAGAAGCACGAGCAGCTTTCCGAGCAGATGGACCGCGACGTTTCGACGCTGGAAGGGGTGATGACTGTCCTGAAATTCGGCGGCAAGTTCAGCAAAGGTGCCTATCAAACCTCCGGTGGTTTGCACGGAGTGGGCGTCACCGTGGTGAATTTCCTCTCGGAATGGTGCGAAGTGGAAGTCTGCCGTGATGGCCACGTCTATCACCAGGAATACGCCCGCGGCATCCCCCAGGGCGAAGTCCGCCGCATCGGCACGAGCGCTTCCCGCGGCACGAAAACCACCTTCAAGCCCGATCCGCAAATCTTTCCGATCACCAAATTCACCTACCAAATTTTGGTTAAGCGGTTGCAGGAGCTCGCGTTCCTGAATCGGGGCGTGAAGATTTCCATAGCCGACGCGCGCACGAGCGAATCCGAAACGTTTCAATATGAAAACGGCATCAAGGAATTCGTCACGTGGCTCAACCGGGCGAGCGAAGTGGTCCATCCCGAGGTGCTCTACCTGGAAGGGGAAAGCGAAGGGGTCACCATGGAAATCGCCCTGCAATACTCGGGCGAGTACACCGAGAATGTGCACTCCTATGTGAACAACATCAGCACGACCGAAGGGGGAACCCATCTCTCCGGTTTCCGCACGGCACTCACCCGTTCGCTCAACGCCTACGGCAAGAAGCAGAATCTGTTCAAGGATTTGGTCCCCACGGGCGAAGACGTCCGCGAAGGCCTCACGGCGGTCATTAGCGTGCGTGTGCCGCATCCGCAGTTCGAGGGCCAAACGAAAACCAAGCTTGGCAACAGCGAAGTCGAAGGGATCGTCAATTCATCGTTTGGCGATTACTTGAGCAAGTTTCTGGAGGAAAATCCCAAGACCGCGAAGGGCATGATCAACAAAGTGGTCGTGGCGGCGGAGGCGCGTGAGAGCGCCCGTAAGGCGCGGCAGCTCATTCGCGAGCGCAAAGGGGCGCTCTCCGGCGGCGGGCTGCCCGGCAAGCTCCGCGATTGTTCGAGCAAGGAAGTCAACAAGTGTGAGTTGTACCTCGTGGAAGGCGATTCGGCGGGTGGTAGCGCCGAGGGAGGCCGCATCCGCGAGTATCAAGCGATCTTGCCGCTGCGGGGTAAAATTATCAACGCCTACAAGAGCCGCGAAGACAAGGTGCTCGCCAATGAAGAGGTCCGCAGCATGATTTCCGCCGTGGGCATCGGCA
>JBGTMM010000326.1:0-9059 GCA_041743635.1 Bythopirellula sp. | reverse complement strand
TCGGCCACGACTCTAATAAGGTTCTACTGCAAGACGGGTGCGATCGGCGCACAAATTGCAACACACAAGCGTAAGTTTTAGGCTGTTTCCTTCGGCACTTATTTCCGAACGATTTGATGTCTCATCAAACGTCGAACCCGGAGCTTGACGGTGTCGCCGGGGTTTGGCTCAGGGCTTCTCATGGGCTGCGGCTCCGGCACCGTCCGATAAGTTGGAATTCTGTTCGTTCTAGAAACGAAAAAGGCCCCGCAATAATAGCGGAGCCTTATTATGTTTGGAAGATCCTTTGTCCATCACCTATGATTGTCTCGTTGCCGAGATTTGGTAACGTAGCCGGGGATGGGCTTCAGCGCGTCAAATCGATTGATCCAACACGCTTCCCAGGATGGAACGCTTGGCAAATTGCGCGGCGTTGCCCGTCAATTGGCCGAGGCGGGAGAGGGCGTCGAGAGTTGTGTTGAGCGCATGGCCGGAGCGTGCGCCCAGGCCGGCAAATTCACCGCCGCTGGCAAGGGCGAAAAGATCGGCGAGTGCGGCCCGCGCCGACTCGAGTCTCGCTTGACTTAACGGCGATGTGGTGATCTCACTACCGACGTTCCCCGCGGCAGTCACGGTGAACGGATCGAATTCACCGCTAAAGCCGTCGACAAATTGCAACTCGATTTCCACGCCATTCTGCGCAACGAGATATCGACGTTCGATTCCCGCCACGACTAATCCATTAATCGTGGCGGTAGAAGTAGCGACGGCGGCGTCCGTTGTGGTCCGGCTGGGCCTTGCTGGTCGTGGTTCGTACGTCACGGCGATGGGGTCAATCATTCCCAAGAAGCCCTCGGCAAACGTAATGCGTACTAGCCCACTAGCGGTGGTTACGTCGAATGTATCGTCAAGGCTGGTGAACTCCACTCCGTTGATAGTGGCCAAGCTATCGCTGCCTGTTGCCAGGCCATTGCCATCGCCACCGACGATTGTAAAGTCGTCCAGTGTCGAGGTGACGGTAATGGGCTCAAGCTCGCCGGCAAATCCGTCCGCCGCGGTCAGGACGAATTCCGCCCCGCCGATCGAGAGCTGGAACTCTCGACCGGCTGCGGTAACTGCCTGTCCATTGATGATCGCCTCGGCATCCAGTCCGTAGGCCGTTCCCGACTGGTCACCTCCGGTCAGATCAAAAGCGTCAAACACAGAGGCCACGGTAATGAGATCGATCGCGCCCGAGTAGCCTTGTGCCGCGCTGAACGTGAACTCGAGATCGTCAATCGAGGCGTAAAAATCGTTCCCCACGGCGACCAATGCCTGCCCATTGATGGTTGCCGCGGCGTCGCGTCCGTAGGCGGTTCCCGTCTGGTTGCCTCCTGTCACGTCAAAGGTGCCATTGGCCGAAGTCACGGTCACCGTGCTCAAGGAGCCGGTGAATCCCGTGGCGAGGGTCAATTGGTAACTGCCCAGGGAGTCGGTATAAGCGACGTTGTTGCCTGCGCCGGTGAGGGAGTTGCCGTTGATCGTGAGCAGTGCGTCGAGGCCCGCCGCATGGCCATTGCCGTCACCGCCCGTCGTGTTGAATGTGCCCGCCGTCACATCCACGTCGACAAACGCGGTCGTTCCGTAGTCCGAGCTTGAGATTGTGAGAATATTGCCGGACCGTGTTGCCGAGACGCCTGTCGACGCCGTAACTGCATTGATCTTGTTGCGCACCGAATTGAGCGTTTCCGAATTATTGACTGAGATCGTGGTACTGCCCAGGGCGCCTGTTAGCGTAAATGTTGCGCTCGAAGTGGTTCTATTCGACGCGCCCGTATATGTGAGAGTTCCGCGCGTGGCGGCTTGCGTGACCGTGCCATTGAGCACATTCGTCGAGGCGGCGGCCGCGCTCGTGACCTGAAATTGAGTGATTTGAGCAGCGTTCACCCCCGCAACGCTGACGTACTGGGTGATGTTCTCCAGTTCGATTTGCAGGCTCTCGGCTGACCCAACCGCGGCGCTGGAAATGATCAGGTCATTGCCGTTGGTCGCTGCCGCCACGCCGGTCGTGCTTGTCAGGTCGTTGATTCGTTGTGCCACGCTCGCGAGCGCTTCGCCCTGGGTGATTGTAACTTGCGCGCTTCCCGCGGAGCCCGTTAGCGTGAAGGTGGCCGAGTCGACCACCACGGCTCCGGCGGCGCCATGGTATGTCTGGCGGGCAAAGTCCGCCGACTGGGTGATCGTGCCGGTCAGTGTGCGTTCGATACCGTCGGGTATCGCGAGAACGTCGAATGCCTCGACCTGCGTCCCGTTCACTCCGGTGACGGAGAGGTCGGTGTCGCGGACAACATTGTCGATGCGCAGCAGGGCCGCCGAACCTTGGGCAATGGACTCAATCTCCAGGTCGTCGCCGACAACCTCCGCCCGAACGCCCGTGGTTGCCGACGCGTCGTTAATTCTTTGGGCGACGGCGGCCAGGGATTCACCAGCGGCGATCTCGATCTGTGCATCGCCCAAGCTGCCGGTGAGCGTAAATGTGGCGGTACCGGCGACCAGGGCTCCGGGGGCGCCGTGGTAGGTCTGCCGCGCGAAGTCCCCTGCCTGAGTGATCGTGCCGGCGATCGTAATCTGTGCCTCCGCTGGCAGGCTCACGATATCCAAGTTCGCCACCTGCGCCTCATTGAGGTTGGACGTCGTGATATTCGAATCGCGGGCCACGTTGTCGATGGCGACAAAAGCCGCGGTGCCCTTTGAAGCTGAGCGCAGCGCGATGGCGTCTCCCACGATTTCTGCCGCGACGCCCGTCACGGCGCTAACAGCGTTAATTCGCTGGGCAAAATCGACCAATGATTCCCCCTCGGTGGTGTTGATCGTCGCGCTGCCAAACTCACCGGTCAGGCGGAACGTCGCGGACCCCGCGGCGACTGCTCCTGCTTGTCCTTGATAGGCAAGCTCCGCGACGGCCGCTTGTTGAGTTCGCGATCCCGTGATTGCTGCTGGCGTTCCCCGTGTTAAACGACTCGCGTCCAGCGCGACGATCTGTGTCGAATTGAGACCACGCACCTGCGGCGGGCCAAAGTTAACCCTGGAGCTTGCCTCCTGTTTGACGACGCCGAACGAGGAGAGCCTCCCCGGCGTCCGAGTGAATGATCCCGAAAAATTCGCGGTGGCGTTCGGGCGAAGTGTACGAATCTCGTAGCTCTCGATCTGCGCCGCGTTCAATCCTTTCACAACCGCGTTTTGGCTTCCTCCCAATTGGAGCTGCGTTCCTAACAGGGCGCTGATTTCTCCCAGCACGCCGTCAACCTTTCCTTGACTGGTACCATATTTCTTGCCGCCGCCGCTCGCCACGGCATCCAAAGCCACGTTTCGCAAAGAGGCGACGAGCTTCTCGAGCCGTGCCAGGGCAGACGCATCTTGATCGACGGGGCTTGTAATCGAGGCGGTCGGCGAGTCCGCGCGCGAAGCGCCCAGCGCGAATCTCGATATCAGCAATCGAGGTTTCGCAACGATCAAGCTGGAACCAGAGAAAATCGGCCTAATTGCCATTTTCATTACACCGAACAATCGCTGCGAGGCTGCTGAGCCCCCGGCCGCGAAACGGGTGCCTAGGATTTCTGAGACAAGTGGAAAAGTATTTCGAGAGGAGCAAGGGACGCGCTCATGGCGCGCCCATGAAAAGATAGGCCGTGGGACGTGAGTCGGCCTGCATCGCCACCGCGGAAAAGCCGCGGCAGAACTTATCGCATGCCGCAAAGCTGTCATAACCGCTTCAATTGCACCAGCAGCGTGCCTTAGGCACTGATTTCATTTGTCGCATAGCCGTGTTGCTCAAAATAATCCGCCCAGCGGCGTGTGATCTCGTCGTGGGTCGAAGCGTCTAGCGGATATTCATTCGTCCGGTAATGCTTCGAGTGCTCCGCATATTGCTGAACGGCCGGACGGACCGCGCCAAATTCGCCGAGCTTGAGAAACTGATAAAGAGCTTCCATCTGCTCCACCGGATCGCGGGCAAGCTCCTCGTACCTGAGCTCATAAAAATTCTCGGCGTCGATCAATTCACGCGTTGCTACTAGCTGAATATGCATCTGCTCGAAGGTTGAGAACACGTCCTCTCGGAGCTTGGCCAGGTCGAAGCGCTGGAGGCCATAAGTCTCGTACATGGTTTTCCAGAAGTGCAACGTGGACGGATAAACAACATAGGGATCGCGCACGATGTGGATGAATTTCGCGCGCGGAAACATTTCCTGGAGCACCTTCAAGCGAAACGTATGCTGCGGCGATTTCAAGACGAGACGTCCGGGCCGCTTGAACAGCAAGAGTTGGAGAAATCGCAGCAGCCTGGATTTCCACCGCGCCAACTCCCGGGGGCTCAAACCCTCCAGGTTCACATAGTCGGGATCCATGATTGGGCGACCGGGAAAAGCGACCGTCAAAAACGGGCTGGGCTGGCCTCTCAGGAAAAGCGCCGCCTCGTCTTCCTGGGGCCTGTCAAAGCCCATCCGCACGTTGTCGAACGGACGCTTGCGCGGCAATACGAACCAAAGAAACCGACGCACCCATTGTTCACTCAACAGAAAATGATTGGGCGAAAGGCTTTCATACGTCGTCGGACAACGCACGCGCGGGTCCAGCGACAGCAGTTCGTGGAGCATGGTCGTGCCGGTCCGCCAATGACCGATGATGAAAATCGGATCGTCGGGCACCGCCACGGCGCGCACCCGCCTTCCATACCAGAGCGTTTGCATCCAGCGCAAGACGGTGTTGCCGACGGCCACGATGGTGATGAACAGTGCCAGCGGCAGCTTGGCCAAGGGAATCGCGAATCGATTCCGACCGAGCAACCGCGCCCAGGCGAAGAAATCCATGCCCATCCACAGGCTGGCTTCAAACGAGGACCGTCTCTTGGACGCTGGTTTCGCCAACGTGCTTCTCCTCGACGGCAGTTGCGGGCATTTTTGAAGCTTGGACAGTTTTCGGTGCTAAAGCTGTGGCGCGAGCCGGATAGAGACGCAGTTCACGAATCAGCCGAGTGGTGCGTTGCTCGGATGTGGCCAGATCACCGTGCTTGTCGCTCCGGAAGCGCAAGCCGCGCCAAACCAGACGCAGGGGATTGAAGTGGAACAGCTTCCAGACCAACGCAATGGCAAGCAACGAGGGGACGGTCAAGCCAGGTTTGGCCGCGAGATACATTTCTCGATAATCAGGCCGAAAGCGGCTCTTAAAATGGAACAGGCCATGCACGTCGTAGACAGGATTGAGGAAGCGCCACCAAAAGTTGGCCACCGTTCGAAAGATGGCGCTGTCCCCCAACAGCGGAGTACATCGCAGAAACGGCGCGAGGGACAATGAGAAATAGCGCACTCCCTCGGCCTTCATGACGCGCATGGCGTGCATGATGATGGAGGGGATGACCCCGCGGACCGCATCCTGACTCCGGCGATAAACTTCGACGGCCCACAAATCACCGTCCAGGCCTGGATTGCAGACAATGAACGCCATGATGCGCGCATCTTTCCGGGCCACGAACAGTCGCTTCCCGCTCAACTCGTTTGCCGCGAACTGGCTGACAAAAAAACGAAGATCTTTACCGTGGAGAGTCGAGGCGAGGTGATCGCGAGAAATCTCCTCGAGTTGCGGGGCCACTTCCCGTTGATAGAAGGCGTCCGCGGGATTGGGATTGATTTCGCAAACCTCGACGCCCTGGCGCTTGCAAAAGCTTTCCTGACGCCGCACCCATTGCGACTGCTTCCCTTGCCAGTCGGTCAGTTGCAGGCGCACGAGCGGCTCTTCGCCATACTTGGTGACTTGGCACTGATGGCGGCGGAACATATTGACCTCATTCCGCGGCACGTTGAAAAACGTGGGGTGCCAGCGATTCTGTTCCGCGAAGGCCAGGAATTCTTTCAGCAGCAACTCACGGTCCGCCGGTGCGGCCAACAGGCCATCATTGGCATTGACATATCGACCCAGACGACGAAACCCAACCACTCCCCGTTGCTCGGAACACCAGAAGTATTCGCGATCTTGCTCCGTGACGAGGTAGGCGGCGGAGGTTTCCCCGAACTTTTGAGCGCACTCTTTAAGGCGATCATTGAGTTCGGGGGGCATGTCGGCTTGCGAACGGTAGTGTCGACAACCAGGGGGGGCGAGCGGAGATTTGCGATTCATATTTGTAACCGTGGCGTGGAAGCCACGCAGAGACCGTCTTGGCTCAACAATCAGACTACCATACTGCTAGTTCTAGTAAAAGCAATTCGTTGCCCGCACGGGAGAAATGCAAAGTTGAATATTTGAACCGCCAAGACCGCCAAATCCGCCAAGAAAGAATTTTTTTACCACGAATCCACACGAATAGCACGAATTATATTGATGGTATGGGCATCCAGACGGGCGGGATTGAGACGGGTACCTGCGAGTGCTCGGATCGACGAAAGGCACGTGGGCCGCGCGAAAGTCGACGCTACTCATTCTAGCAGTTCAGGGATCAGGAATTTCTAACTGCCGGCAGATCTTGCGTGCGGTGTATTCAAGAATCTCTCGATGTCGAGGAATCGACGTACGACGACCCTTGGTTGGGTTTTCCCAAATCGAATGTTCCCCGCCTTCACGCACGAACCGACAGCCGTGCCGTGTTAAGTGCACGAGCAGATCACGGCGTTTCATAACCGCGCATCCTGCGAAACCTCGTGAACGGACGTGGCCGCTTGTAGCAGGAGGTGGATCGGCTCTTCCAAATCACTTTCCGCATCCGTTGCGGCAGGATTGGGTTGCGGGAGAGGTTCGCCATGCTGTAAGGCCGTCTCAGCCATATCGGTCAGAGCGCTTCTTAGCAAGTGACGTGCTTCCTCCAAGTTCTGACCCGCCGAGATCACACCTGGAAAGTCCAACACCTCGGCATGGACGCCGTCGTCGAAAAACTTATACATGGCGCGGTAGGTAATCATGGCGAGGCCTCGGCGATAAAGTAACGCAAATTGCGCGAATCACCTTATTCTAGCTTCCTTAACTCAACGAGGCGAGATCGAGTATGTGTCTGTATCACCCAATTTGCTCACGCGGTTTGTTTGGCGATGTGCAGGAGGCCACCTAAGCCGGCCAGGGCGGCACCGGACCACAATAAAATGCGGCTCCAGCGCTCGGGTTCTTGTTGAGCATGTTCGAGTTTGGTCTTCAGTTTCTCGAATTCTTGTTGCAGGTTCGCGCGGTAGCGCTCCATTTCACGTTCCGTGCGCCCTGCTTCCTCGGCGGTTTGAAACGCTGATTTATGCAACTCGCTGGAGACTTTGCCATAGAACTGCGAGTCTTCCCACGTCCAGGCGCGATTCGAGAGAGACGATAAGGGCAAGAACGACACGATGATAAGTGCGGCTCCCAAGCTCAGAAGAATCATGGAGGAATTTTCGATGGCGAATCTGCGTTTTACGTCGGTCATACTTTAGGGAGTCGTGGACTGCGTTTGACCGTCTTTGACGCTAATGAGATATGCGAAGGTGTATTCATCAACTTCGTCCGACACGAACTCAATATGCCCATCGAGATAACCGGTGTTGACTCCCCCGGGATGGAGGCTGCGTGATGGTGCTGATAAGTATAGGTATGTATTTGCATTAAGACACGGCATGCCATCCAATTGCGCCTCGACGAGATCAGGACATATTTGCAGCATGTCGCTATTAGGTCCCAAAGTATTGGGCGATTGAGTTTGATCGGCGTAACGGGCGTAGGCTACGAAATCAGCATCAAAGGGGACCGCTGTATCGTGGTGCATATCGAAGGCCAACAGGCTCGCCGCGGTCCAGGGCAAGGCCCAGGCACCCCGTTCGTCTTGCTCGTGGTCGCGAGTTCTGATTTCGCCGAAAGCCACGGTATTGCTCAAACCGTCGACAATCTTATGCAGCGATTGCCCGCGGGCAATGAGTGCCCCAGGATGAACCATCTGAACGTCCGTGTGATAGGGTGTACAGTAAGCCGCGTAATTTCCTTTGGCAAACCGACGACCCAACGACACAACCTCATCGGCAAAGTATCGATTCCTCGCCGTATCACTGGGACACAACAATTGTTCCAAGACGCTTGCCTGCGGATCGCTGGATTGCTCAAAAACAGTTTTGTCCAATTCAAACTGGTCAAAAAGTTGTTGCTGCTCAAGGTAAGGCAATAAGAACACAACCCAACTGAACTGCCGACCCAGCGTTTGTCGGTATGAGTCGTAGGTTACACGCGCGTAGGTTCTTGGCTGCAATTCCACGTCGCCCGAAGGAGGTAAATGTTTTTTGGTCGCTTCGTAATTCTGAGTCGCCAGGGCGATCTGTTTGAGATTGTTGACGCATTGTAGGCGGCGGGCCGATTCGCGGGCCGCCTGCACGGCGGGCAAGAGCAGCGCGATTAATACGCCGATGACGGCGATCACAACCAGCAGTTCGACGAGCGAAAAGCCGGCTACTCGGCGCGCAAATTGGGGAGGACGAAACACGGGGGGTCGATTTTGTGCGGAATCATCCATAGCATCAGCCAACAATAAGAAAATCGCAGAAATCGCGACAAGACCAGCCCCCCAGCCCACTGTTTTCTGATTATACGTTACTCACCCAGCCCTGGCCATTTACCGCCCGGGGAGGGGTTTCCACAGCGAAAAACGTGGGGTAGCGGGCTTTCCCCAGTAAATTTGATGGTTGGGCAGTTTTTGAGGGGAGGGCCAAGCGGTATACTGTTGGCTTAGAAGCTGTTTCAAAACCGTGGGCTAGCGCCCAGCGGCTAATAGAATCAGCCGGAACGCGCTAGCGTCCGGTTCTAGACGCGGGGTTTTGCAATGCCATCTTAACTTTTTCGACCACCCCCACTCGCTAGAAACCATAGGAGAGAAGAATATGTTTCGCTCACTGCTGTTGATACTCGTGGCCGTGACGTTAGCCATGACCGCCTTGTCGAATTCGCGTGCTCAAGAGGGACTGCCCGCCGCGACACCACCCGCCGAACCAGCAGGGCCAGCCGCTGCGGAAGGGCCGGCGGCGACTGAAACGCCGGCGGCTCCGGTTTACAGCTACGCGATTGGAATGGAAATCGGCAAGAATTTTCAAGCGGACGGCGTGGAACTCGAT
>JBGTMM010000325.1:0-4130 GCA_041743635.1 Bythopirellula sp. | reverse complement strand
TATCCTGTTCTTAAAATTGCTGCCATGAGGGTGGCACGTCCAGAAGGTACCCCTGATGGGCGTGGTGAAGTTGTGCCAGCCTCTGCCACGCCCTTCGGAGTACCTCAGGGACGTGCCACTCAAGACTACCGCATGCACGTGCCTACGCGGCGGCGTTCCACTGGACGCGCTCTTGGGCCAACAGGCGTTGCAGTTCCTGCTGATACTCGAGCTGCTCGGCCTGCCACGATTTCTCGGCGAGTTCATAATGCCGCTGCTGGGTGTTGAGCTCCTGCTCGCGCTCCACGAGCCGCGTGGCGCGCTCCGCGAGATCGTGTTCGCGGCGTTCGAGCCAATGCTCCAACTCTTGCCGCTGGGTTTCCAAGTGAGTGTGCTCGAGGGAGAGTTCGTTGCGAACAATTTCCAAAGCCCGGCGTTTTTTGACGGCTTCTTCCGCGGCGAGGTGAAAATGATCCGCCAGCCGCACCCGCAGTTGTGAAATCGAGCGCGAGAGCGTGGCTGGTGCCAACGCGCCCTGCAACTGGAGCCAGGTTTCTTCCGTCGCCAGGCGGATTTCCAACACTTCGCGCTGCGCGGCCCGCAACTCTTCCTGGAGTTGTTCGAGCGCCGCTTGGCGCTGTTCCAGCTCTGCTTCACGCTGATTGAGCAGTTGTTCGCGTCGAGCTAAGAGCAGGCTTTGCTCGGCTTTGTCTTTCGTGAGTTGCTTGCGCTGCCGAGTGACGTGATTCTCGAACGCCAATTCTTGTTGTTCGAGTTCGCGGCAACGCTCGGCCAGCTGCATGTGCTGCTCGGCCAGCAGCGATTCCGCCGCGGTGAGATTGGCCCCCCGCAGGTCAAACTCAGCGGCTAGCTTCTGTAGCTCCGCCATCTTCCTCTCGGTCACGCCGAGTCGCTCGAACCGCTGCAAGGCGGTCTTGATCTCTTGATCGCGAAAACGAATCCGTCGTTCGCGTTCATCGGCCTCACGCAGACGGAACTCCACTTCTTGCTGAATGCGATTGAGTTCCGCCCGTTGGAATTCCAATTCACTCCCGTGCTCTCCCAGCTTGAGTTCCCAAGACCGCAATTCGTCCTGCCGTTTGGCAAGCTCACCATCGGCGGCGTTGATCCGTTCGACGCGCTGATGCAAGGAGACTTCCGTCGTCGTGAGCTGTTCCATCTGCTTGTAAAGCTGGGCTTCACGCACGTCCAAGTCTCGTTGGCGTGTTTCAAAATCGTGCCGACAAGCGGTGAGCTCTTCTTGCTTCGACTGGCAGAACGCCGTTTGGATTTCCAGTTCGCTGAGCTTTTCGGCGAGCTCGGTTTGGATGAGCTCGGCTTCAGTTTGTAGCTTGAAAAGCTGGCGTTCGCGCTCCTCGAATTGAAGCGATGCGGTGACTTTGGCCGTGTGTTCACTCGCTGTATGTTGATTAGAATCGGCGGTATTCTCCGTCAGATCGTTTACGCGCTGCTCGAGGGTTTCCTCACGAGCGTCGAGTTCGGTTTCACGCTCATCCAGCCAGAGTCGCGCGCTGCGAATGCGGCTGTCGAGTTCGGCTTGCTGGCCGTTGAGCGTTGCTTCGCGGTGATCGAGATCGGTGAGACGCGCTTGCAATTTCTCAGCGAGCTCCGAGGCGTGGCGGGCGAGGGCTTCCACGGGAACGCCCGAGGAAAACAACTGGGCCACGCCAAACTCGTCGGCGGCATCGTCTTCAAAGGCAACATTGTTCCCCACCAAAACTGGCGCGGCCAACGATGCAGGAACGTCGGCTCGCGCGACGGGGTGGGCCGCATCAACGCGCAGCGCTGGCGCTCCCTCGACGTTGTTGACGGGCTCACGATTCTCAACAGCCCGATTCTCAATACCCATGATGAACAGCCTGCGTGTGCTGGACAGAGCGTTATCTTGACGAGACGGCAAGGTCTCGTTAATCGACAAACCTTGCCATAAACGTCAATTCGGCAGTTCTACTGCGAGAATTGAGGGTTGCATAGCAATTAGCGCTAAAACGAACTTGAATCGCAACAGACTCATGACAGCAGTGCTGGCAAGCATGCTCTGTTCAATCCAACTTGGTAAAGGCGGTGAAGGTGGTAAAGGTGGTGGTGTATTTTTCGGTCTCATTTCCAGTAACTCTTCCAACTTGAACAACTTGTCCAACTTGGCGGCGTGTTTTCATCGGTGCGTGAGGATCGCAATTTTTTCGTTCAACACGATCAGCGCGCACCGTATAAGCGCGGATCTCTTGAATACGCACCGTGCGCACCCACGAACTGCTCATAGCTATTGACTAACAGCTAATAGCCCTTCTCGCCATTATCGCGATTTTGACCGGCGATTCAGCAACGATTTTTGGCCGGGTTGGAGTGACCAGCAACGACTATTATTTATTGTGGGTCGACTCTCCGAGTCGTAAATTCACGAGTCGGAGACTCGTGCTGCAAAGTGTGGTATGACTCTCCAAGACGTAACGACCTTGCTTTCGTTGCGGGGGGCCTAACACGATCAACGCCATGAACAGCAGCACGCCAGTGGCTGGTTCGGGGACGCAGTGGGCGAAGAGACTGAACGCTTCTTTCGCGATCAGTTGGTGGGTCTTCGCGGTCGGGTGGATTTGATCCCAGAACAGGAACGTGTCAGTGTCCTGCGTATCTGGAAAGTTCGCCGTCACCCCGAATGCGGCGTTGCTGAACTTTCCGCCTGTGACGTTGACCACTCCCTTTTCTATATTAAAGTCGGGGGGCTTTTTTCCTACGATCTCCAGGAACTCGCCATACACGTTGAGAATGTCGATGGTCACACCGGGTTTGTCTTTTTTTAGCATCGCGATGGCGGCGGCCTGTTCGTCATGGAATTGCTTGGCCGCCTTCTCGAGGCCCTCCTGCTGTTTTGCGTTCATGTCCAGCGCTTCCGGCGTCTTATGCAATGGGGGGAGATTCGGCCACAGAAACCGCTTGGCCCCTTTCTCAATCAGCGCGGCGATATTGGCTTTCATGTTGGCCAAGGCCTTTGTCGCGGCTTCCTTGACGTTATCAACCACCTTGTCACCCCCCGCCACGGCGGCGTCGCGCAGATCGTTGCCCCCGCCCCAGAGGGCGAAGAGTTGTGTGTCCTTGATTGCCGGTTTTTTTTCGAGAAACTGCTTGACCTGCTCGCCCACATTTTGGAGTTTTAACTCCACGCCTAAATCGGGCTCATTGCCAAACTCACCAGTTCCCGTGGTGGCACCGCCATAGGCCCAGTTATTCCCTCCGTCCAGCGAGTTCTTCGCCCGGCCGGTCTTCAGGATGCCGGCCTTCTTCAGTTTGTCGGCCAACTGCTCATGCCAGACCCCTTCGATCGCGGTCTTCTTGGTCTTGAGGGGCTTTTCGTTGGATCCCGTATTGCTCGGGCCGTTCGTCCACCGCCCCGTGTCGTACCAGGGGTTGATCGGCCGGTCGGCAACAAAGAGGAACACCTTGGTTCTGTTCAACACATTTCCCGTGTCCGACAGGCTGTCTCCAAAGACGAAGATGTCGGTGATCATCGCCCCGGAGGCTTGCGCAGCCAAGAGCGCGATCAAGAGCAGCGCGCTAGCGCCGCGGCACGAACTTGCCCAGGGTTTCATATTGAAACCTCCTTTGCCTGTCGGTCGTAGCCGCAGGGACACTGTGCGATTATCGAAAAGCATCACACGAGCGATAAAACTTTCCACCACGGCGTTTGCGATTCGTGAATGCGGTGAGGGCAAATAACCCCAATCCTAATAATGCCACGCTCCGCGGCTCCGGGATGACGAGGTTCAGACCGGGTCCACCCGCGCCGCCGCCGCCCGCACCGCCGCCGGGGAAATAATCGGCCAGGGATTGGCTCGGCAGGTAGCGTGAGCCACTGCTTAACGGAGTACCGTCGTTGAAATCGCCGTTTGCGCCGAAGCTAAGGTCGGTGGGGCTTGGGGCGATAAGCGTGAGCAAGCCGGACCCGCCGTCTCCGCTGGGTGATGTCCCGCCGAACGCATCAATGGTACCGTTGTACACGAGATTGCCGGCATCGATCCCAAAGTAGACTTGGCCTGCTCCTCCTCCTCCTCCCGCTTTCTGGGCTGAAGCGACAATCACGCTTCCAGGATTACCGTTGCCTCCTCCCCCTGATCCACCACCTCCGTTGTCCG
>JBGTMM010000324.1:0-11533 GCA_041743635.1 Bythopirellula sp. | reverse complement strand
TGTCGTAGGAATTGAATGTGATCGAGTCGTCATTATGAAACCTGCGAGCGAACTCATTGGCGGTGAGCATGTTACACAGCTTAGAGGTGGTGTATGCTTCGCGGCCCCGGCCCTGTGCCGTCGGGGGAAGTGGTCCGGGGTCGTCATCAGGAAACGCCATGTGCCGAGCGGGGCGTAGCCGGGGAGGATTCATCCCCATGGCCCGCGACCCGAAGTCTGCTGGGTCATGGGTGCCGCTGGAGACGAACACCACGCGGGCGGGCCGAACCAGCAGGGGCACGACGAGGTTCGCGAGCAGGAAGTGGCCGAGGTGGTTAACGCCGAAGGTCGATTCGAACCCATCGGCCGTCAGGGTCACGCCACTGACCGTTTGAGTCCCGGCGTTGCACACGAGGGCGTGGAGTGGCGGCCGCGAGGATTTAGTGACAGCCAACTGCTCAGCAAACGCGCGCACCGACGCGAGCGACGCCAAGTCAAGCATTATAACCTCGGCCGTCGCCTTCGAGTTCTCCGCGAGCGTGGCTGCGGCCTGCTCGCCGGACTTCGCGTTCCGACAAGCGATAACGACGTGCCAGCCTCCACGCTCGGCCAACGCTAGCGCGGCATGGAAGCCCAGGCCAGCGTTCCCGCCGGTAATCACGACAGTCTTGCGCTCACGCGATTGCTCTAACATAAGGCTTCGTTCACTTTGAAATTATCGTCGAGGAACCCTTCGAGACACGGGCCATCGCACAGCGACCGTATCGAACGGCGCGGTCAAGCAAGTATACTCGCTTTTCTGAGGTCGCCCTGCCATAGTCGCCGAAGGTGCATGAACCAAGTGAGAGAAAGGGTTCGTTTGGCGGCACTCTTGGCTGAAAGCCCCATGGTCAACGAATCTTCGGACGCCAACATCTGAAAACTCATCTCGTCAATCAAAGTGCCATCAAACGTCAAATCTAGAGCTTGATGGTGCTCCTGGGCGGTGCCCTCGCGCAGCGGTAGCCAGTCCCAGATTTAGCAACCGTCATCGAATTTCGCGACGGCACCCGAACCGTTTATCCGCGGCGCCTCACAATGGCTATTCTCGCTCAAATGGCGATCTCGACGATTGGCAGCACCGCCGCGTCCAGCTGCGAAAGGTGGGCGTGACCTGGGCTTCAATTTGATAGCGACATGTCGGTTCGACATGAGCGCGCACCAGGCATGACAAGCTCACTCCAGGGCAGCCGCCGTTTGTGCTTGGAAATGAGCTGCAGTTCTAACGTCCATTCAAGGTCTCTCGGTTCGCATCCGACGCCACGCTCGTATCGCCGCGCGACTCCTGTTCCCCCTTCCGATGCACGCTCATCCCTAGCCGAGCATTTGCTCGCTGGCCGACTTCATTGGCGAACGCATGACGCCCTTGAGTTCCTCAATCGTCGACGCCTGACCGGCAATCGACTTCGCCAATATTTCGGCCTTTTTCGAAATGAGCGCATCCATCTGTCAAGCTCCGCGGTCTGGGAAAGCGGGGTGGTATTATATCCCCGCGGATAACACAATATATTCAAGACAGCGCTTCTCCATTTTCGCTAAGGCCGCACTATGATTTCAAATCTCCGCCGAATCGTGTCCGCAGCGTTGATTGTCGTCGTGCTGATCATCGCGCAGATTTGTTCTGCACAAATCGCTTACTATTCTGCTGAAGGAAACGCGAACGATACCGCCGGCGGACACAATGGTTCGATGATAAACGGCGCCGGTTTTGCACCTGGCGCATTCGGCCAGGCATTTAATCTCAACGGGTCAAACCAATATATCTCTGTACCCGACAGCTCGGACTGGACCTTCGGCAGCAATAACTTCACGATTTCAATTTGGGCGAACTTCGATACGCTTCGGCAAGGCGCGCTCGGTACTTTACCAAACGTGTTTGTCGGCCACGACCAGGGCGGAGGCACGCAGAACAAATGGGTGTTCTTCCACGATGGTGTGACAAGTCCTGCTTTCCATGTCAACGGCCCCGGTTTGACCTCAACGTTCATACAGGCGAACAACAGTTTCGTCCCTGCCGCGGGCGAATGGCACCACTATTCTATTAAGCGAAGCGGAAGCGTCTTCACGTTTTATGTGGACGGGAATTTTCTAGGCGATAAGAATACTACGGTGACAATCCCAAATGCGAGTGGCGCCCTGACAATCGGACAAGCAGAGTCGCTAGGGTTTTTCGATGGCCGACTTGACGAATTGCGTATCGACAACCGCGCGCTAGATTTTGAAGAAATTAAGCTACTCGCGGCGCGGCGTTGGAACAACGCTTTGGGCGGCGTTTTTGATGATGCGGCTAACTGGGCTCCGACGGGAGTACCGACCGATTTTGTCCCGATGCTATTTGACTTAAACAGTGCGTATACGATTCAAGTGCAAGGAGAACGTTCGGGGGCCTTTTTTGTGGGCAATGATGATGTCACGCTCGACATTGGTGCGGGAACAACTGGCTATTTCGCGAATACTTCTTATCGGCACACAATCGGCGAGTTTGTGGGCCAGAGCGGCCGGCTAACTCTTGCAAGTAGCTCCGGCCCGGAACATACCGCCTGGCTAGAGGGACCGGGAGTCGGCATCGGCGTTGCTGGTCATGGCGAATTAGTGCTGACCGATGGAGTCCGGTGCAACATCCTTCCTTCACTGTCCGGATTCGGAGCAGCTGTCACCATCGGTCAACTAACAGGTTCAAGCGGCAGATTGGTGGTCGAAGATGGTGCGCAAGTTGCGATGTACAGCACAGATCTAGGATTGGCGCAACAGCAAGCTGGTAGCTCAGGAACGCTGATTGTGGATGGTGCTGGTTCATCATTGTTCATCTCGCAGGGTTACTTGCGCGTAGGTGCTCAAGGAACAGGGGCCGTGCGGATTGACAATGGAGGGCGCATCGCAAGCGAAGGACTCGACATCTACGTTGGGAATATCTCGGGTCCCAACGCCGGCCACGGCGACTTTGTTATCACGGGGAACGGATCGTTTCTGGACGCCGTATCCAGCAGCGTGGCCGTTGGAGCCAACTCGTCATTTTCCATCGAAGATGGTGCACGCGCGACAGTTAAAAGCCTGTTCACTTATGTTGGTGGCAGTGACGTATTCGTCAGAGGAACTAGCAGCGCTCTTGAAATCAACCAGCGCATCAGTCTGTCTGGCGGGAACTTCGCAATTTCTCAGAGCGGCGCTGTGTCGACCGAACTCGATGTTTCGATCAATGCTGGCGCTGCGATGCTGATTCGCGATGCTGGGTCGGTGTTGGACGTCGGATCGTTCGGATTGTTTGTCGGCGGCCCAAATTCTGTGAGCCCTGGCACCGGCTCGAACTCACTATCGATTCTGGATGGTGCAACGGTCAATGTGGCCGGCGTGACGAAAGTGTACGACGGTCATGGCACGTTGACAGTCAACGGCGGAACGCTCAATACGACGTCGTTAGATCTGACAACCACGACAATGGACTTCCCGGCTGGCGTCGTGAGCGTGACAGGCGGAATTCTGAAGGCGGGAAGTTTATCTCTGTCCGGCGGGAGCAGCGTGCAGCAACCGACTCTGAATCTCGATCATCAGACGGGAACGATCAGTGGAGCACTCACGGTTGGCAACGCACACGGCGGCATTCTCAATATGATGGGCGGCACGCTGACAAGCGTCACCGGAATACTGGGAGCGCAGAGCGGAGCGACTGGATTTGTCGAGCTCACTGGTGGAGCCGCGATGAACTTTTCGGGCGGTCTTTCTGTCGGCGGTGGACCAACGGCCTCTGGGGGCGCCGGCGTGATGCTCGTCCGCGACAGCGCGGTGAATGTAGGTGGCACCATCAAGATTTGGGACACCGATGGGACTATTCTTTGCCTGGACGGCGGTACGCTGACCGCCGCGGCCATCGACACCAGTGGCAACACGAGCAGGTTTCGTTGGGAGAACGGAACAGTAAACCTGACTAATGGCCGCGTTGGAAGTTCGGGCCTAGGCAGTTCGATTGTTCTCGATGCATCGCGTTCGCTCACAGTGACCGGCACGTTGACGATTGACGCCGGCAGCTCGCTACTGATCACCGACCATCAAACCTTGAACGCTGGAGTGATCGTCAATAATGGTTCGATCGTATGGAACTCTGGCACGATCAATCTCACGAATTCCAACCTGGCGATTTCGGCATCCGGTCCGCTCGGAAGTTTACTAACAATTGACAGCGATAAGACGCTCGGCGTTTCCGGCACGCTATCGATTGCGAACGGCGCGCAACTGAATTTGACCGGCGGGCGTGTGAATGCCGGCACGCTGGATACGCTGGGCAACCCGTCGCGACTGAACTGGGTTGCCGGCACCTTGAATCTAACGAATTCGGGGCTGACAGTGGGTACCACCGGCCCACTGGGAAGCAACCCGTCCCTCACCGTTGGTCAAACACTTATCCTGTCCGGTTCAACCGTCGTGCAAGGGGGAAGCACGCTCGGGCTCGCAGGTGGAATGCTAAAGACAACGTCGCTCGACATCCAGAGCGGGGGACAATTTCAGTGGTCAGGCGGGTCGCTCGAACTGACATCATCTGGATTGAATGTTCAGGCCGGCGGAACTTTTGGAAGTGGATTTAGCGTTTCTGGAAGCCAGCGTCTCGTGCTCAGCGCGGCGAACGGAAGTTTAGCAATTGGCAATACATCCGGCGGAGTGATGTCGGTTGCTTCCGGTGGCACGGTGCAAGCTGTCGGGGCAATATCGCTTGGCGGCAACACGGGGCAAAGCGGCACGTTGACGATCGAGGATGTCGGGAGTTCCCTGACAGGATCGAGCGGAATGGTCGTCGGCAATGCCGGCTTCGGTGGCGTTACTATTCGAAATGGAGCGAGCGCCCAGCTGAGCGGCAATACAGAGTTGGGGAAGCTAACCACCGGTCAAGGAAACATCTTCGTAACGGGCGCTGGCTCCACCTTCAGTAGTTCATCAGTGTTCATTGGCGGGTCGGCAACGGCTGCGGCTGGGTCGGGCACATTCGTCGTTGAGCAAGGCGCCCGCGCGAGCGGCAGTTTCAAGCTGTGGGGTTTGGGCTTATTGCGAGTCGAGGATGCAATTCTCACCGGAGCTCTCGACATACGCCAGGGCACGTTCGACTTCATCAATGGAACTGTCGCAGTTGGTTCGCTACAGGCGGCCAACTTGACGTTGGCAGGTGGAGACTCGTCCGACGATCCAGTGCTTGCCGTCCTCTCCGATGGAACGGGCACAGTCAACAATCTGACCGTCGGCACAAACGGGCGGCAGGCAACGTTTGAGGTTTTGACCGGTGCTTCAGTTACCACCAGGGCTATTGTTCTCGGCGCGGATCCGCTTTCACGCGGCTACTTAACCGTCAGCGGTTACTACGAGGAAGACTTTACCAACCTCGCCACTCTCAATACGGGAACGAACGATCTCATCGCCGGGCAAGCTGGTTACGGAAATGTTTTACAGAGCCTCGGTGTTATTACGACGCGAAACACGTTCGTGGGTGCTTTGGTCGGCGGCAGCGGCGAAGTCGTGATCGAGGGCGGGCTTGGCGGATGGACCAACACGCAATCTTTCTACGTGGGCGGCACAGCGACAGCGAGCGGTGGAATCGGGCTGCTGCGCGTGGCCGATGAAGGCGCGTTGACGATTGCCGGGCAGCTCAAGGTTTGGAATTCTAACAATCCAGGTGGCAATCCGCGCGGTGTGGTGCTGGATGGTGGCACGATCACGACCGGTACGCTCGACACCGACTTGAATCCAGCATTGCTCGACTGGCGGGCGGGTGTTTTGAACCTGACGAGCGCCGCAACGCTGAGTATCGGCGCGACCGGCCCCTTCGGAACCAACCTCGATCTGAATGGTGCGCGAAATCTAACGGTATCCGGCGCAGTTTCCGTCGTGGCCGGCTCGAGCTTATCGGTCTCGGGCGGATTCCTGCGGACGCGCTCCATTGATATTGGTGGCGACCCAAACCGGTTCAGTTTTACCGCGGGCACGCTTGAGTTGACCAACTCCGCGCTCCAAGTCGGCGCCACAGGGCTGCTCGGAAGTACGCCGATCTTGGACAGCACGAAGACACTCAGGGTGTCGGGCGCGACCACCGTTGACGCCGGCGCAGTGCTTACTTTGAATGGCGGATCCTTACGGACCGCGAGCCTTGCACTGGGTGGTTTCCCCTCGCGGTTCGCGTGGAGTTCGGGCACGCTGGAACTTACAAGCAGCTCGCTAGCCGTTGATGCGACGGGACTTCTCGGCAATTCACTTTCGATCGGCGCTGGTAAGAATCTGAATCTCAGCGGCGCAAATGGCGCGATCAGGGTTGGCATCTCGACTTCTGCCGGCAGCCTCACCATTAGTAATGGTGGTACGCTGCAGAACAAATTCACTTCATCAATCGACGGCATATCGGCCACCGCTTTGGTAACCGGCTCTGGTTCGTCTTGGACGACGACTGAAAGTGCCATTCAATCGATTGCCATTAACCCAAGTTCTCAGGGCTCTCTGACTGTGCAAGATAAAGGTTCGGTTAACTGGAGCGGGGATACGTTAATTGCTTCAGGCGCTGGTTCCACTGGCTCGTTGATTGTTGATGATGCTTCCTTTACGACGGGTGGGAACTTGCGAATGGGCAATCCTGGGACCGCTACCTTAACGGTGCGCAATGGGGGACAGGTTACGATTGCCGGTGCCCTGCAAGTCTTGAATTCCGCCAGCTCCGTAGTGCTGCAGGGTGGCACGATCCGCGCGAACTCGTTCGCAATGAATCCGGGGAATTTTCAATGGACGAGCGGAACAGTCGACTTGACCTCGTCGATCAGTGTTGGTCCAACTGGCCAGTTGGGGCCGGCCTCAACGATCGATGACACTAAGAAATTAAAAACGCTTTCCACGGTGAATGTGCAGAGCGGCGGAATGCTGACACTCAATGGCGGAACAATCGAGGCTGCCGAGCTGAATCTAAGTGGCGACTTGACGCGATTCGCGTTCTCCAGTGGCGAACTCATCCTAACCACCAATTCCACGTTCGAAGTAGGTGCGCCAATGGCCGACGGTTGGACCATCGCAGCGGGTGCACATCTTCGAAACGACGGCCTGATCACCGTTGCAAACACGGCGGCAGGGAACATGAACGTCGCGGGCGGCGAAGTAGTTAGTGGTAGTGCAACGTTCGCCAATTCGACTACCTCGTCGGCTAACGTGAATATTGCCAACAGCGGTGAATGGGATGTGCTTGGCAGCTTGATCGTTGGCAATGCGGGGGATGCCAATCTTGCGATTTCTTCGGGCGGCCGCTTGTCGTCTACCGTGGCGAGCGTTGCGGTGTCGTCCGATTCGCAGACCACAATCGACATCTCGGGAATCGGATCTCGCTGGACCTCAGGCAGCATTCTTTTTGGAGGGGTAGGTGCAGCCACGATGGATATCACTGCTGGTGGTGAAATTGTCAGCGGCTCCGCCGTCCTCGGACAGGCCGGCGCCAATGTAGCGGAAGTCACTGTGGCCGGTGCATCAAATAGCTTTCGCTCGAAGTGGAGTTCGAATGATCTTGTCGTGGGCGGCACAGGAACCGCGGATGTCGCCGTTTCGGCGGGTGCACTTGTTTCGACGCTTTCGACCACCCTTGGCGCCGAAAATGGAGCGAGTGGGAGCATAACTGTCGAGGGATCGGCAAATGGAATCGCCTCGAATTGGGGAGTCGACCGGCAGCTTGTTGTCGGTAACCGCGGCGGCGGAACGCTGTCGATCGAAGGCGACGGTCAAGTAGCGGCCGAATCGGCATCGATTGCGCAGGCTGCGGGCAGTATTGGGCTAGCCACGGTAAGCGGACAGCAATCGACTTGGACGATCACCGAACAGCTCGTCGTCGGAGAGCGTGGCGGATCGTCGCTTTCGCCCGCTTCACTTCACATTGAAAACGGTGGGAGAGTTTCTAACGCGGGCGCAATCATTGGAAGCTTCTCTGGTTCGTTTGGCTCAGCGGTTGTGGGAGGTGCAGGCAGCACTTGGGCCACCTCGGCAACACTTTCTATCGGCTCAGGTGGAAGCGGCACGCTCGCAATTGCTGACTCGGGCCATGTCGAGAGTGCGAACGGAATTGTTGGTGGCCGCATACTTGTAGGTTGCGATTTGTGCACGGGGAACATTTATGAGAAGGGAACCGGCAGCGTTACCCTCGATGGATTTCAATCGCAATGGAACATTGATAACGGCTTGTATATCGGCGGCGACGAAACGGCCTCAGGCGGAGTTGGCAACTTCAGCCTTACCAATCAAGCGACCGTAAACGTCGGCACTGAACTTCATGTTTGGAACGGCGGTACGGTGAGCCTCGGCACGGGCGGCAGGATGGTAGTTGGCAGCTCTTCGATGCCATTCGATGGAACTCTGCTAGTCACGAGCTTAGGCACTGTCGCAGGTGATGGAGTGATCCTCGGCGATGTCTTAGTCGACGGCGGCACGGTTAGTCCCGGATCAGACTTCGGAACTCTCAATGTCGTGGGCGACTATGAACAGCGAACTGGCAGCAATCTAGATGTCGACGTGACCTCACCTACGGAGTGGGATCGTTTGGATGTAGAGGGCATGGTCACTCTCGGTGGCAATTTGACCGTTTCTCTTACTGACGGTTTTTCCCCGGCGGCAGGGCAGTCGTTCGATATTCTGGACGCCGCTTCGATCAGCGGCGCATTCAGTGCAGTCAATCTGCCGTCGCTCGCAACGGGACTTGCCTGGAACCTCTCGCAGATCAACACATTGGGAATTCTCTCGGTGGGGGTGTCCGGGGATTTTGACCTGGATGGCGACGTTGATGGTCGGGATTTCTTGATCTGGCAACGCGGAAGTTCGCCGAATCCGCTCAGTCCTGGCGACCTCGCTGTCTGGCAAGCCAACTACAGCGCGGGTAGTCCGGTCACAGCACTCCAGTCAGTTCCCGAGCCTGCCGTACTGATGATGCTCCTGCCGGCCGTGATGGGGTTGACAGTGCGGCGGCGTGGAAAGTCCGATTGAACCCTTAACTTTATTCAACAGTCGGCCGGAAGCGATTCCAAGTGGCCGAAATTACACAACTTCTGTCCAGAAGTCTCGCTTGACTTGCGCTCGGCAAAATTGAATTTCAGGAATTGCGCTTTTTAGCACCATTCCAACAGAATAATTATTCGATAACGAGCTACGGAAATTAGTTAACTGTTCTCAGGCCGAGTATCTAAGGTGGGCGTGACATGTGCTATTTAGCTCAATTCAGTTATGCGGGCATGCGTTCCAGAAACGCTGCTGGCATCTCTTAAACTCGGCTTCTTACAACGAGCCTTTTGATCGTGTGGATCGTGGAATGTGAACAGAAACTCCTCAGAATATCGCTTCCACTTGTTCCCCACTTGTTCTCTCGTCGGGTTCCGCTTGCTCGCAGCTTGTCTGACCACCTGCGCGAGATTGCAACTTGTTGCGACACATTGCACCTTTGAGAATAGGCGTCGATATCGTGGAGAAGGGCATCGCAGAAGCTAACAGCTATTCTCGAAACAACTTAAGAGAAGTGCTCCCTGTTGGAATCGAACCAACAACCTACTGATTAAGAGTCAGTTGCTCTGCCAATTGAGCTAAGGGAGCCAAAGAATTGCAGAATGTGGAGTTCGGATTGCGGAATATTCTGAGTTCAGCATTGTAGCGAACTTTCGGCTCGGTGACAGGGGGTGGGAAGATAGCTAATAGCCGAGGGTCGAGAGTGTAGAGCCAGAAATCAAGTAAAAGCCAAGAGAATTTCTGGCTCTCGACTCTGGTCTCTTGTCTCTTACTCGATTCGCGACATGCGGCGATAGAATTCGTCCTCCAGCTTCGCGAAGTCGCTGCCGAAATGTTTGGCGAAGTCGGCGAGGCGGGCCGCTTTGTCGGCTGGCGTCAGTAGTGGCTTCTCGGAAATTTCCTGGAGATAAGCCACATATTCGTCGGTGTACCATGTGATGAGAAAATAAGACCAAGCCCACGCCTCGGCGTAAGCATCCACGGCGGTGCGCGAATTGCGAAACCTGCTGTCGTCGACAATGAGGCTGCGCAGCGAATCGGCCCGGTCGGCATTCGCGTTGTTGCGGTAAAGGTCCCAGCGGTCGTAGTTGACTTTGCCGATGCCGCTCCAGCTTCGATTGCTGAAGAGATCGGGTGTCTCGCAAAACATGGCGAGTCCCTCGGCGAGCCACACCGGGTTGTCGGCAAACCGTTTTTGCATGCCGCAATTGAAGGCGATCTGATGCGTTGCTTCATGCACAATCGTGGCCACCAGCGGGGCGGCCTCGGGTTCGCTGAGCATCGCCGTGATATCGTGCAACGAGCCACGCCGGCTGTCTTCACGACGCAGGGCTTGCATGCCCGTGAGGTCGTACATCGTGATGCGGTTCGACTGCAGGCTGTAATAGCCAATGGCCGAACCGGCGGCGGGACCGAGCTCTTCGCGGGCATATTCGAGATAAGACGCTTTATCGCCGAAGATCACCACGGCCAGCGGCGTTTCCGGCTCCTTGACGTCGCAGCCGCGTTTCTTCCAGTAGGCCAGAAAGCCTCTTTGCAGCCGCTCCAGCAGCGAACTGGTCCACTGAGCATACTTTCGCGTCGTGTTGTATACGACGACGTAGTGCTTGGCTTGATATACCTGAAACCCAGGTCCCATCTCTTCGAGTAGTCGCGCGGCAAGTTGGTCCTTGTCGAGCCGCTTAAGCTCCTGAGAAGTCGTTGCACGACTTTGGATCGTGTCGGCCATGATTTGCACCATAGCCCCTTCGTCGGTTTCCAGCAGCATGCTGCCGACGGAATCTTCGACAACGACCTTTCCGGAGTATTGTTTCGGGCGGCCATCCAGATTAACCAACACGGTCTCCACGGCACTGGCGAAATGTGCCTGGAGACATGCTAGGCATAACAACAGCAGGATTAGAAATCGCGAGGGCATGAGGCGGTTAGCAGAAATGTGAAGGGGCACTCTAAGTATTATAACCCCGGAAAGCGGGGCTACGGCCTGCGCCAAATTGGGTTTAATTCGCGTGCGATTGGTAACAGGTGCTGGAATCACCACTTCAGGCCGAATTTTTCGCCGCCGCTGGGCGTTCCGATGCCCCCCTTGAGATTCTTGTCGGTCTCTTTCTCGCGACGACGGAGCGACTCTGCCGCGGGGTGACTCTCTTCCCGAGGCTCCTGCTTGGGTCTTTCGGGCGGAGGTAAAAGAGCCTTGAGAGACAGACCAATCCGCTGGGCTTCGCGGTCGAAGGAAACCACCTTCACTTCCACGTCCTGGCCTTCGCTCACCACGTCGCCGGAGCGCTGGACTCGGCCGTGGCCCATTTCTGAAATGTGAATCAGCCCCTCGACGCCGGGTGCCAATCGCACGAATGCGCCGAACTGCATGAGCTTTGAGACGTTTCCTTTCACGCGGGCACCGACGGGAAATTTCTGCTCCGCTTCGTCCCACGGATTTGCGGCCAGGTCTCGATAGCCGAGAGAAATCTTGCCGGTCTCCTGGTTGATTTTTTCGATCTTAACCTTCACAGCCTGGCCGACGGTG
>JBGTMM010000323.1:0-6187 GCA_041743635.1 Bythopirellula sp. | reverse complement strand
GACATGCAAGGGCTCGTCAGATTTGTGACGCGCTAGCGCGACGTGGCCGATGCGTCTTTCCGGCATGAATAAATCGAGTTCCCACTGGCCATCTAAATCTGCGACGGACATCAACACTTCCCCTTGAGCCAAGGGTTTGTTCAGCAGGCGTTCTTTGGCGTCCCAGGTGATGACGGAACCCGCCGCCGTGCTGCGCACGGTGAGGCGTTTGTGCTTAGCCTGCAAGAGCCGAGATTGTTGCTGAAGTGATTCGACGCGGCGGCTCAGAGTGAGCCGGTCGCTGGCCAAGCGGTGCCGCTCCACGGAGTCGAGCTGTGCGTCGTTGACCATTTTCTTTTCAGCCGCCAGGGCCTGCTGCTCGGCGGCTTGCAACTGCCCGACCACTTCGGCGAGTTGCACTTCCAGGTCGGAATTTTCCAATTCCGCCAAGATATCTCCCACTTCGACGCGGTCACCGTGAGCAACCAAGACTTGCTTCACCGTTCCAGGCACGTCGACAAAGACGTCCCGTCGCTCAACCGGTTGCAACGAACCGCCGGCTCGCATCCGCAGTTCGGCCGGCCAGAAGCAAAGTAGGAGTCCGAACAACAGCAGAATCGCACCGATCCACAACACCTTGGGGAGGTTCTGGGCGGAGACGACGGACCGTGAACGGCGGGCGAAGTTGAGCAGCGGGAGCAGCGGAGTCGAGCTATGTTCGACCGCATTGGCCAGCGCCAGGCGGATGTGGTCGAGCAAGGGTTCGCATTCTTGTTGAATCTCGGCAATCGGTTGATCTCCCTCGATCTGTTCGATGACCAAGGCACCGAGTCGAACGGGAACGGACCGGTTCACGGCGGAATCAGACAAGAAGGCTGATGATTGGCTGGACTCGTCAGAAATCGCCGCTGTCAAAGGGATAATCAGCAAGCCCTTGGCGTAGGACTCGTCCAGATAGTTCGCCAGCAAGTCATCCATTTGCGGCGGCAAATCAAGCGGTTGGCCCTCGTACAGCAGCACTTCTCCAGAAATGAAAACCGCTTGAACCAATTCGCTTAGGGCCACCACCAAACTCGCCCGCGGATCGATGGTGGCCTGCCCACTGACGGCCACCAATTGGCATTTGCTGCCTCGCGCGGTGAGCACGCTGGTACGATCGCATTTCGAGAGCAGTCGGGTCTCATTGGCGATCGTGTAACAGGTCTCACGTACGTCGATGCTGGAGTGAATCTCCTTGGCAAACTGGTCCACTTGCGAGAGTAAGTCCCCCCGCCGCTGGACTTGCTTGATCGACCTGTTGGCGAGCCACTGGCCGATGAGGCCGGCAAAGCGCATGACGATTTGGAGGTTGCCTTGCTGCGGTTCGAGTGGAGCATGAGCAAAAAGTGACAATTCGATAAGTCCCAACACGCGCTGGTCACGGACCACTGGCGCCATCATCATGTGGCACGGAAAAATAGGGGCCGAGCCGTGAAGAGCGTCCGCCGAACTTGCGGCGGCAAGAAGTGTCGGTTTGCCCAGGGAGACGGTTTGCGAGATCAACGCTTCATGGCGTTTGCCTTCAGGAGATTGTTGGTCAAGCCAAGCGTCGTCCAGGTTTTTTTGGCAGTAGAGCTGAGGTTGAGCACCGGGAGATTTAACGATCCAGATCGCGCCGGCAGAGACATCGGGAATCAACGTGGTCACCACTTGCAAGACGCGAACCAAAAACTGCTCGGCTTCCGTCTCGCCGGTGGCAAGCTTGAGGAGCTGCTGATAGTGCAATTGCACCTGTTCGGCCACGGGCAGCATTGAGACAGACATGAGAATAGCAGATGGGGGACACGGCGGGGCCGACAAACTCATGCCGCATGTACGGACCGCGACACAATTAGCCTGAATCAACCAGTTTATCCAGCCACACGCCGCTGAGCAACATTTCGGGGCGGTGATCGCGGCGGGAAAGGAGCGCTTTCCGCCGCGAAAAGCGTGTCAAATCAACCGATTGGTTCGTCCATAATGCGGCGCATCTTGGCGGCAAATTCCGTCGCGGCGGCATAAGTGAAATGGTCGCCGTCGAAGCGAAAGCTCAAATAAAGCCTGCCCGCGTAGCAGATGGCGCAGACCGCTAACCGCGTATTCGCTTGCAGGGGAGGGGCCGCGACAAGTTTTTCCAGCCGCAAATTTCCGGCAACAAGGCGGCCATCTTCTCGCGGCAGAGGCAACCGCGAGTGCCGACCGATATCGCCCATGTTGGAAAAGATCGCAGTGGAAAAGCATTTTTTTTCGTTCGTGAAATGGCGCATCAGGCCCGGGATTCTGCCGGCGTGTTGCAGAAAAGCGGCAAAGTTGTCGGCCAGATTGAATTTGCGGATGAGGCGAGTTTCGTTGGCAATGCCCGCCAGCAGTTCTGCTCGTCTCACGATGTCGTGAATTCGTCGCGTTAGAAAGGCAAAGCCAATCCGATTGCAAATCGGAAGTGCGGGCGAGACGCGATGATGATGCGCTACCGGCATGGTGACGCGAATACAAGCAGTATCGTTGTAGCCGTGCTCTTGTTGCCACTCGGCAAGTGCGGCGAAAAAATGCGTCATCAACAGATCGTTGGTGCTCACGTGCAGTTGCGTGGCCTGGCGCCGATACGCGGCGGTTTGCTCTGGAGTGAATGCTATAGTGAGCAACTCTCCATAGTGAATCGGTCGCTGCTCTGCTCCGTCATCAGGTGGTGAAGCCAATGGGGTCGGCCGTTGCCGCAAGACGAGGACCGCCTCGCGCACGAAGGAGCGAATTCTCTCGAGCGGCGTCGAAGTCACCGTTGTTACTTTGCTCACGTCTGCCCGCTGCGGAAGCTGTTCGTAGGCAGGCGGAGGGAGGGGGTCGGAATCATCATTCGTCATGATGTGGTGATACTCATGCAACACCTCGCGGATGAATTGCATCGCTCCCAAGCCATCCACAACCACATGATGGAATTGGAATATGACATGAGATGAGCGCTCAGGAGTTGATACCCAAATGTTTAAAAATGGCGCGAAACTGAGCCGGTATTCGTCTCGAGGTCGGAGTTGTGCCTCGTCAATTCGATGCACCCGACGGAATTGGAACTTCGAATTGGACCAGGCGGAATCGTCGAACCAAAGGGCCGTCTTGAAGGGACGGCCCATCCCGTGGCAGCGGAAAAGGGCCTGACGACGGACTACCTGCTGGACCGCATGATCTAAAGCTTCCTGGTCAAGAATGCCCGACAAATCCGCGTAAAATTCAAAAACCATCGGATACCGAGGGCGGTCGTTGAGCAGCATAAAGCTCTCAAACGGCGTCAAAGGTAGCGGGAACTGCTCCCAGCCAGGGTGGAATTGCACTGCAAACCCCCATGTTTCTGCGGAAATAAAGGAAATATGTGCCGGTTGACCCCAGAATGATCGACAATCTGCGTAACTTCAACTAATCGGCCAGGGCTATTTTCCATGCGTATATTGCCCATACTTCATTTTTAGCGCTACTTGACTATACTGTGTAAGTGCTGTTTTCCAAAACAAGATAGCTAGTTGAGGCGATGTAGGACGTTTGTTCACGGATGGCTCTCCCTGATTTGCGTTTCGCGTAGATTACGCCAACGCGCTCCCGGACCACCTGAAATGAGCTATCTCCTCTTCACTGGCGCGACGGGTCTGTTGGGAGGTTATCTCCTTAGAGACCTGCTGAAATGTGATGCTCGTCTGGCCGTCGTGGTGCGGAATTCGCGCATGGAAACGGCTCGGAGCCGGATCGAATCGATTTTGGCTCGTTGGGAGAAGATTCTGGGCTATGCACTGCCGCGACCGGTGGTCTTATCAGGCGATATCACTCGGCCCTCCCTGGATTTGAACGACGCAGCCGTCAAGTGGGTAGCTGCCAACTGCCGGGGGGTGCTGCACAACGCGGCAAGCCTCAGCTTCGAGGAAACCGCTGATGGCGAGCCGCATCGCTCGAATGTCACAGGCACGAAGCATCTCTTAGAGCTTTGCCGGCAGACTGGCCTGAAAGAGTTTTTCCATGTTTCGACGGCCTACGTGTCTGGGTTGCGTGAAGGGGTGATTCACGAACAGGAACTCGACGTCGGGCAGCAGCCGGCCAATCCCTATGAGGCCAGTAAGATTCAAGCGGAAGTGATGGTCCGCAGCGCCAGTTTTTTGGCCAAGCCCACGGTGTTTCGCCCGGGGATCATTGTCGGCGACTCGATCAGCGGCTACACCACCACGTTCCATGGCTTTTACGCTCCTCTGAAAAGCGTTCACGCTCTCTCGACGCACCTTCAACGGGGAGTGCCGGAGAAGGAAATGATGCAGGTGCTGGGTTTCAGCGGCGGTGAGCGTAAGCACTTTGTGCCCGTCGACTGGATTTCGGCAGTGATGACCCACGTCATTCGCACCCCTCGGCATCATCACCAGACGTATCACTTGACTCCCGACGCGCCGATTTCGGTGGCTCAAGTCACTGAGTCGATGGCTCGTTCTTTGTCAAAATATGGGGCCAAGCCTAAAGTCTCTGCCGATTTCGCGTTGGAAAGTTTGGTAAATACCAAACAGCAGTTTCAAGAATTGTTGAGTGCTTACCGCTCTTATTGGCGAGCCGATCCGGTCTTTGACAAGTCAAATACGAACCGAGTTGCCGCACACTTGCCTTGTCCCGAATTGAATGCGGCGCTGCTTGATCGCCTGTGCCGGTTTGCGATTCAAGCGAATTTCGGCTGGCCTCTGCCCTCCCCGATCAAACCCGCTTTTGACTTGGCGCCGCTGTTGGATGCAGGGGATTTCACGGTGGAATGCCAGATATCTGGGCCGGTAGCCATTGGTTTGCAAGTCAATGGTCCGGGGGGTGGGCAGTGGACCGTTTCCGCGGAGGAAGGTTCGTTGAATCTGGTGCCGGGGATTTCACGAAAAGCCGCTGCAAAGTTGTATCTCAACTCCAGCTCGATGCGGCAACTCGTCGACGACCCGGCGAAGATTGAGATGGCCGTGAGCACAGGCCGACTATTGATCGAGGGGCAGAAAGAATCGTTTCCGATGGCGATCGAGGTTTTGCGAGCAATCGCGGCAAACCTCATTAGCGAAAAGGTGCTGGCATGATGTCCGCGGTCAGGACACTCCCGGTGGCAGTCATAGGCATGGGGTGCCGCCTGCCCGGAGGGGCCGATCTCGAATCCTTCTGGAAATTGGTGCGGCGTGGGGACAACGCGTTTGCCACCCTTCCCGCGGAACGCCTGAACCGTGAATTGCACTACGATTCATGCAAAGGAATACCGGGGAAATCCTACACCGACTTGGGCGCGTTGATTTCGTACGACGACGTGGGGGAAATGCAGAGATTGTATCCCGCGCTGGCAACTTGCAGCGAACCTTCGTTTTTACTGCTCTCGAAAGTGGCGGTGGCCGCGTGGGAGAACGCGGGTTTGGATAGTCATGCCGTGAGCCAAGCAATTTCTGGCGTCTACATCGGCCACACGCGCAATAGCGGCATCTCAGGAGATTTGACCTACGCGACGTGTGTCGCTGAGATGGCGAATTATCTTAACGACGTTCCGGAATTCACGCGACACATCGGCGGCCGTACGAAGGCGGCAATCGGTGAAATCGTCGCGGAATGTCGGCGCGGGTATCCGCAGCGCGACCAGCAGGGTGGACCGCTGCTCAATGCCCATCAAGCGGCGTGGAACGTGGCCCGCTGTTTGGGGCTGGATGGACCCACGATGGCATTCAACGCAGCGTGCGCTTCTTCGCTGCAGGCCTTGGCCCAGGGGGTGCGAGCCTTGCAACTTGGCACAATTGATCAAGCTTTGGTGGGAGGCGGAACGTATTTGCATTCCGATACACTGCGTGTTTTCTCTCAAGCTCAATCGGTGAGTGCCACCGGTTCCCGCCCGTTTGATGCGGGCGCCGATGGGTTGGTTGTCGGCGAGGGCTGCGTGATTTTTTTGCTGAAACGGCTCGACCGCGCGCTTAAGGACAAGAACAAGATTCACGCGGTGATTCGAGGGGTGGGAATTGCCAGCGACGGCAAAGGCAAGAGCTTGTGGGCCCCACGCCGCGAAGGGCAAATCGAAGCCGTGCGACGTGCCTATCACGATGACCTGCGAATTGAGGAGTTGGGTTATCTCGAAGCTCATGCCACTTCGACCCAATTAGGCGATGCGACCGAGCTGGATGCCTTGGCCGAAGCATTCTCGTCGCGTTTGCCGACCAAGAAAAAA
>JBGTMM010000322.1:0-5510 GCA_041743635.1 Bythopirellula sp. | reverse complement strand
CTTTGCGCTCTACTTTCTTAAGCTCAAGCGGCAGCCGCTGGAAGTGCCGAGCACCTATTTGTGGCATCGTGTGATCGAAGACCTGCACGTCAACAGCTTTTGGCAACGCTTGCGTAAGAGTTTGCTTCTGTTTTTGCAGCTCTTGGTCGCAGCGCTGGCGATCTTGGCCCTCTTACGGCCTGGTTGGCAGGGACAAACTTTACAGGGTGAGCAATTCGTCTTCTTGATCGACAATTCTGCGAGCATGTCGGCCACCGATGCTCCAAACGACGTCTCGCGGCTGGAAGAGGCCAAAAATCGCGTGGCCGCGCTCATCGAACAGATGGAATCGAGCATGTCGGCAATGATTATCGCATTTGCCGAGCAACCGATGGTCGTGCAGGAATTCACCGGCAACCGACGACAGTTGCGGGAGGCCTTGGATCGCATCCAGCCGACGGCGGCTCAAACCGATTTCGCTGGCGCTTTGCGACTGGCCGACGGTTTTGCCAACCCACAGGCTGAAAAGAGTGCAGCGGAGACTGTCGAAGCTGAAGCCGGCAAGCCTCAGCAGGTCCAGCTTTTCATTTTGAGCGATGGCCGCTTTGGCAGCGTCGAGAACTTTTCCTTGGGCAACTTGGAGCCGCACTTCTTGCCGATTGGCACCGATTCCGCTGAGAATCTCGCCATCACGGCACTCAACACCCGCCGCGGCGAAGACAATTCGGAACAATTGCAAGCTTTTGTGCAGGTCGCCAATTCCAGTGCGGCCGAAGCCACCGCCGTAGTCGAGCTCTACCATGAAGAGCGCTTGGTTGACGCGGCGGAAGTCGAGCTACCGGCTCGAGGCAGCGGATCAGCCACGTTTTTCCTTGGCGGCGATACATTGGGAACATTGCGGGCAGTTGTTGATCCAAGCGGCGAATTTCAAGATCGTCTCGCTCTCGACAACACGGCCTATGCAGTACTGGAGAACGAGCGCAGCTCACACGTGCTGCTTGTCACTCCCGGCAACACCGCATTGGAAGCAGCGCTCGAAACCGAACGAGCCAAGCGATTCGCCAAAATCGACAAACTATCTCCGAATAATTTGAAGTTGCCGGAATTCAGTCGCCAAGTGGAAGGCGGCAATTACGACCTCATCATTTTCGATCAGTGCTCCCCTGAAACCATGCCAGCAACCAACACATTATTTATTGGCCGTCGCCCCCCACTAAAAAATTGGACTGCCGAAGATTCCAACCAAACGGTGCTTGGCCCACAGATCATCGACTGGGATCGCAGCCATCCGCTGTTGAATCTCATCGAACTGGGCGGGGTGCAAATTGTCGATGCCCAGGTTGTGAAACCTCCGTTGGGGGGCCGAGTGCTGGTGGATTCGACCGAGGGGCCCTTGTTAGCGGTGGCTCCGCGAGATCGTTTTGCAGACGTGGTGCTGGGGTTTGAAATCATCGGCACGAATGAGGCGGGTCGGCGAACCTTCAATACCGATTGGCCACGAAAGCACAGCTTCCCTAGTTTTTGGTTGAACGTGCTGGAGCATTTTTCAGCAGGCTCCGATATGCAGGACGTTCCCCGGCCGGGAAAAATCGTGGAAATTCGGTTGTCGCCGGGCGACACGAACATTGCCGTCCAACTGCCCGATGGATCACGCATACCGGTGGAAGTCGATCAGACGGGGCAATTGGCCTTTCAGCAGACAGAGCGGCCTGGAATCTACCAGGTATTGAAAGGGAATGAAATCGTCAAGAGTTTTGCAGTCAACTTGTTCGACCGGGAGGAAAGCGACGTGGCCCTGCGCGTTAGCGAAGCGGGGGAAGGTGGTCTGAATGTCGTGAATAATCTGGAGATAGGGTATGTCGAAGTTGCGGCTCAATTGGCAAATGCTGATATTCGTAAGGAGTTGTGGAAAGGACTGCTCGTAATGGCACTGGTTGTGCTATTCTTGGAATGGTATATCTATAACCGCCGTGTCTATATCTGAATGGTGGAGCAGCCATCTAAATGATGGGCACGGCGGCGTGGTGGCCCTGGAATCTAGGAAGGCGGAAATCTTCTCCGCGGAGCGATGCACAAGATAGTCGACGAACGCCCCACCGAACGGAAGCAGCCCGAACGGAAGCAGCACACGGCACTCAAGCGATTCATTGAAAGTAATTTCATTCGTCGGGTGAGTGACGAAGAGTACCGTCGCAAAGTGCGCCGGGTCTATGCGGGACCGCAAGGAGCCTTGCTTTCAACGGCCAGCATGTTGTCGTTGCACATTCCGTTGGGGGAGCGGCTCTTCCGCAAACGAAAGTTCGATCTGCGGGGCATGCGTTCGATTCTTGACGTCGGCAGCGGCGCGGGCCAGATCGCACAGCATCTCTTGAAGTACTCAGACGCGCAAACCGACATCTATTGCACGGACTTGTCGCAGCATATGCTCCAGCGCGCGCGGCTGCGGCTCAAAAGTTCGCGTCCTCGTTTTGTGACCGCTGATATTGTGCGGTTGCCTTTTGCGGATAATTTTTTCGATGGTGTCACCTGCGGATATGTGTTGGAGCACTTGGCTGATCCGCGTCCGGGACTCGCCGAACTCTCGCGGGTACTGCGACCCGGTGGACGGATGTTATTGTTGATCACCGAGGATAGTTTTTCGGGCGCCTGGACCAGCCGGCTCTGGTGCTGCCGCACGCACAATCGCAAAGAAATAATGCAAATCTGCGCTGATGTCGGCATTCCCTGCAAGCAGGAGCTCTGGTACACGAAAATGCACGCCGCCATGCGAGCCGGGGGCATTTGCTTGGAACTGCAGAAGCAATAGTCACCCCCAGCCGGAGGGCCACGCCCTCCGGGACAGAAAAATCAAAGTGCCCCGGACCGCGTGGCGGTCCCGCTATTCTTTCCGGGCCACCATGTCCAAAATCGCGATCTCCGGCTGGTTCCAGAATTGGATCCGAACGCTTCGGATGCTATGATTGCATCAGGAGACATGACAATGAGCACTGCGACAGCCTACCCGCATATCGTGAAAGAACCTGGGTCGCCGGCCCGATTGGAAAGCCATCCACGTACCCGCGTCGCCATGGTCGTGCTGGAATATCTGGCTCGGGGCTTAAGTCCCGAAGAGATTGTGCGGCACTTTTCTTACCTGACACTGTCGGAAGTGCACGCGGCGATGACATATTATCACGATCATCGCGACGAGATCGATGCTGAAATTCAAGGTGAACTTGATCACCTTCAAAGCACTTCCGACGCCAATTCGCGTTCTGCGGTGTGGGTCAAATTGAAGAGCCAGGGCCTCATTTGATCTTCGTAAGCCATGGCAGTCGCCCTTTTCTTCGATGTTCATGTTGACGGGGCGATTGCCAGCCAATTACGTCAGCGACAGGTCGATGTACTCACCGCCCAAGAAGCTGGCACCCAGCGGTATGCTGATGAATTATTGCTCATGCACGCCAGTCAACTAGCTCGGCCATTGGTGACGCACGATATCCGTTTTCATGCGATGGCCGAGGAATGGCAGTTACAGGGGAGGCCATTCTGTGGGATCATTTTTGGACATCCGTTGCAGGTATCGATTGGCCAATGCGTGCGAGATTTGGAAATCATTGCTAAAGCGACTGATCCCGCAGATTGGATGAGCGCTATTCTGAGGCTTCCTCTTTGAAAACTCGCCCCAGCCGGAGGGCCACGCCCTCCGGGACAGAAAATTCAAAGTGGCCCGGACCGCGTGGCGGTCCGGCTATTTATTCTTCCCCGGTCGCAAGCTCCAAAATCGCGATCTCTGGTGGGCACCACCAACGCATGGGCGTTTCACCCGAGATGCCGCGAGTGACGTGCATAATTGTGTTCCCACGGCGGAACGTGCCGCCGACAAAACGGGTGCCGTAGACACTTGGTGCGGCCACGGCGCCCAAGATCGGAAAACAAATCTGTCCTCCGTGAGTGTGACCCGCGAGGGCGAGATCGCCGTCCACGGCTGAGGCCCAATCGAATTGGTCGGGGCTGTGCATCAAGAGCAGGCGAAAGGGCGAGCTGGAGAGTTGACTTTGAAATGCGCGCAGATCGGCGAGTTGCCTTTCCCAGGGAAATTCGTTGCCGGCAATCAACACGCTCTGCCCATTCCACTCGGTAAGCAAACTTTTCCCTCCGACATAGATCAGCCCCAACTCCGTGAGGTCAGCAATCGTGCGACGGGTATCAATAAAATAATCGTGGTTGCCCAGAATGAAATAAACGCCGTATTTGGCCCGCAAAAGACCCAGATTCTCATTCAGCCAGCTTCGATAAGCTTCCTGCTCGACAAGATCCCCGGTGATCATGATCACATCGGGACGGAGTTTGTTCACTTCGTTGACCACGCTACGAAACCAATCTGGTCCGACGCGACCTGTGACGTGAAAATCACTGATGTGCGCGATGCGAAATCCTGCAAGATTCGTGGGGAGGCGGGGAATCAAGAGCTGCTTAGAGTCGATGGTCAATTGCAAAATCTGATTGCCTGGCACATAGCCCATAAGGCGTGGAAAAAATCCTCGCAGTGTTTCTGCCGGCAGCGGTTGGGAGTGCCGCACCCCGGTGCGTTGCTTCGAGCGGATTGTGAGCGGATCATCCTCGCGAAAGCCGCTCACAAATCTGGCCAGGAGTTTGCCTAAGCCGAAAAAAGCGCAGCACAAACAATACACGAGCAACAACCGAGGTAATCGTGTGGCCGCGTGCCAATTAAAAAAGTTGGCTCCGAGTTGAAACCATTGCCAAGCGACAATCGGCGGCAACGCGACGAACACGGCAAAACTGGCGTAAGTGGCATAGTCAATGAACTTGCGCGGGCCAGCCCAAGCGTGCAGCCGATTGACGATGGCCACCCAAAAGTAACCGTGGCCGAGAAGTGCGAAGAGTGCGATCGCGGTGATCAGGGCTGAGTGCATGGGCCAATCGTTTCGCGGTAGCCGCCTGCTCCGCTTTACGCCCTTAATTCTCGACCGTCGATTGTGCTCTCGACAACGCTCACCAACTGGTCCAAGCGGAAAGGCTTGTAGAGCACATGCTGCAAACCGGCCTGTCGTGCCTTAACAATCGAATGGCCAGGGTCGTAGCCAAAGCCAGTCATCAAAACCATCGGCACCTTTTTCATGGATTCCGCGAGTTTAGTCATCAATTCGTAACCATTCATGTCCGGCAAGCGGATGTCGGCGATGATGACGTCGTAAGCCGATCCCGCAGCCAAATTGCGGACCATGAGGCGGGCTTCGTTGCCATCGTGAGCCGTCTCGACGACACAATGGTAACGCTCTAAGAGTGCGTGAGCTGCGGAACGGACTGACTCGTCCGCGTCAACCACCAAGACCCGCTTCCCCACGAGCTTGGGCCGAGAGTCGGACGAACCCGTGGCCGGCTGGGCTTGCGTGGGACTCATGCTTTGCCCCACTTTTTGGATCACTTGCTTAATGTCACGGGCATTTCGCAGAATGCGGTGCAAACGCTCGACCACGTCCGGCTCATGGCCGATGTACCGCTCCATGATGTTTACGGCGTCATTAAGA
>JBGTMM010000321.1:0-2539 GCA_041743635.1 Bythopirellula sp. | reverse complement strand
GACGATCAGCCCCGTCGAAGGGCCTTGCGAGGTCATGGTCTCACCGATTCGCTCAAAACCGCCGACGGTGCGAATCTGCACAACCGAATCCGCGACCGCTGCCGTTGCCTGGCGAATGGCTGTTTGCTCGAGCGCGTAGTTGCGGCCGTCAGCGCAAACGAGGCTTGCTGAGAACATCGCGAACGGCAACGCCAACAAGCTAATTTTATTTCTCATGGCTCAATCTCCTCAATCGCTTCGGACGAAGCTTCCGGGCCAAGCTTCAAAACCGCTTCGATGATCCCTCCGTCGCGCAGCACCACCAGGGCGATTTCCTCGCGCTGGTCGTGATAGGAAAGTTCTTCCACGAGAGCCCGGCAGGAAGCGATTTGTTTGCCCGCGGCGAACACGATCAAATCATCGGGCCGCAGTCCCGCGCTTTCGGCGCTGGAACCGCGGCGAACGGCGTCGATATAGGGGGGGGTCAAACGCAACACGTCGGGAATCAACCGAATTCCCAACAGTTCGGGGCTGAGCGACTCGTCTGGCAGTTGCGAGGGCGGTTCAATTTCGTTCGCCCGACCGGCGATCATGTTGTCGACGCTTTCGGCAAAGTTCGCGGTGGGCAATGCGTAGTTGAGCCACGTGCCGGTGACGCGGCTCTTGAGTTCCTTGCCCAAGAGGCCGAGCAATTCACCCTGCCAATTGACAAGTGCCCCGCCCGCCGCGCCGGGGTTGTTGGCATAGGCGTCCACGACATACACCTCTTCATGGTAGTCAGTCGCAAACGAACCTCGCCTAGCATCGAGCGGCGCAATCGCCGTAAGGGCCCCTTGCAACACACTCACAGGTTCATCGCCGGCGGCAATGCCGTAAAGATTGCTGAGCGCCAGCACGCGATCGCCGATTTGGGCTTTCGGGCGCTGCTGCAAATCAAAGTAAGGAAGCGTTTCCCCCTCTTCGAGCGGCAACTTCAAGAGGGCAAGCTCGCGTAAGGGATCGGTGCCCACTCGCTCGGGTTGAAACTTCCGGCCATCATCGAGCACTACGGCCAGGTCGTCGGTGTCGAGCACGTAGCTGAGCATGGTAAGCACGTGCCCCTCGGGCGAAATGAGAATCCCCGATTGATAGGCTTCCAACTGCCGCAGGCCGCCAGCACCGTAAATTTTGACGACCTTTTGTTGCGCCTGGCGAATGACGTTGTGCAAATCGTCCTCGGCAGCTTGGCTGAAATCGGCTAACGCCATGAACAGGGCCAGCGGGCATAGGATTTGGCAGAACGTGAGCTTTATCAATTCGCCGTCTCCGTGGTCGTTGGAGTTGTGTTGTCGATTTGCCACGAGGTGAGATGCAGGTCAGCAAACGGCTGCGCGCCATGCCGCACTTGCCAGCGCATCGGCAGCCGCCGGCCTGCGACATCGGTATACTCCGAGAAATGCACCACGCAGGGATCGAGATCGTCGCCGGCAAACATTTCCAAGCCGACGAGCTCGCCACTTTCCGGCGCGAAGAGCAGACGAAATTCCAGCCCCGCATGGAAACCGACGAGGCAATCCACCATCTCGCCATTGGCACCCACGGGAAGCTGCCCCAGATAAAAAACTTCGCCGAACTTTTCTAGGCCCTTGTCCAATATTCTTTGCCACAGATGCAGCGTCAACAGCAAACCCCCGGAGCCGGGGGGGCTCAACTGCGTATCGAGCTCTCCCGCGAACAAGGCCCCCGACTGCCCCGTGGGCAAACGCATTTCCGCTCGGTCGGGGCCAATCTGGAGCGCGAATTCTTCATTAGCAACCGTCCCCGCGATTTGCCAACTGGAACCCATCTGCTCGAAGCCCTTCCTACCGCGAAAGTGTTCCCACAACTCTTGTTGCCGCTGGTGGTTGTACCAGTAGTTGGCATAGCCACGGACCTCTTCGTAGCGGGCTTTTACTTCAGCCGGCATTTCCGGTTCGCGATTGAGAAGTTTGCTCAAATCGGGAATCATGTCGGGACCGGGTTTCTTTTCTTGGTCCTCGTCGGGATCATCCAAGGGGTCCTCCGGTTTTGGCTTTTCCTTGTCCGGGGGATCGAGCGGGTTTTCCTTTTGCTCTTGGATCATGTCGATAAGCTGCGCGGGATCATGCACGCCGGGGAGCCGCAAACTCACCTGCTGGTTTTCCCCATCGCGGCGAAAAGTAAGTGTCGTGACCCAATCGCGCGGGAAAGTCCCCAACGCTGTTTTCAAGGCATTCGCCGTCGTGATTTCACGCCCGGCGAACTCGACGATTTCATCGCCATAACGCAAGCCCCGGCGATAGGCGTCGCTGGTTTCTAAAATATCATCGACCACCACGCTGCCAATCTCGCCCGTGCTCACGGTAAAGCCCAGCGATGCGTGATCGACAATCCGCCCGGCTTCGAGATGCGACAAGAATCGCTTGATCTGGTTGATCGAAATGGCATAACCGACGCCGACATTGACTCGGCCACGCTTTTCAAACGAACCACGGCCATTGACGCCAATCAGTTTGCCCTCGGCGTCGAACAGTGGACCACCGGAATTGCCGGGGTTGATCGC
>JBGTMM010000320.1:0-6451 GCA_041743635.1 Bythopirellula sp. | reverse complement strand
AGCTGTACATCTTTCCATTGGCGATTATGGTCCATGGCCAGCAACCACAAGGTGGCAAACGTCATCACCAGTGCCGAAGCACCGAAGACGATGTGCATCACCTTTTGGTCGCGCCAAGTTTGTTCGCTTGCAGGCATGTGTGTAGTTGTAAGTTGTGAGGCGCTAGGCGCTAGTTATTAATGTCATGTCTTTAAACTAGCGCCTAGCAACGAGCGCCTAGCGCCTATCCTAAAAATTGAAAAAATATTCGGGAATTGAAATCAGGTATTTCAAATTGAACACCCAACGCAGCACCATCTTAATGGGGAGTGACGCCATGAACAGCAACAAGTTCGCCATCACCATAAAACGAATGAAACCCATGCGTTGATAAAAACCGCGAAAAATCGTCAGTCCCATGATCGGCGGCAAGGCGATAAAGTAACCCAGCACCAACAGTGTGCCCGGCAACTCGCGACCAAAGAGCAAGCTGAAAAACTGCGCGAAAGGTCGCAGCAAGTCAGGCATCCAACTGAACTCAGGCGTCCCCGGCAAGCTGCGACCTAACAGCCCCTGCCAAAAATATTCCGACAGATTCACGTTGTTCAGCGCTTCCACCTTGTGGGCGTCCCAGTGTTCGTAGGGTCCGAAGAAGTTCCAGTTCGGTCCGCGCAGCAATGTTCCCAGCACGATCAACGTGATCCACATTTCCAAAAAGCCAAATTGGAACACGATGTAGCTAAAAGGCCGTTCTTTGATTGTGTAATAGCCGTTGCCCCTCTTGTTGAAGTCGATATAAGGTATCGCCATTAACCCTGCGACGATCATGCTCGGCAATACCACCCCCGCCATCCACGGGTCGTAGTACACCAGCATTTCTTGCAGACCGAGGAAGTACCATGGAGCTTTTGACGGATTGGGCGTCTTCACGCTGCTTGCCGCTTCTTCGAGCGGGGCAGGCAAAGCAATCGCCCAAAAAATCAAAAACGCGGAGAGCGCGATCATGCAGATCAGCTCGGTGTAGACCAAGTCCGGCCACACGAGAATTTTTTCGTCGTCCAATTTCTCCAGTGGAGGCTCACCCAATTCCAGCCGCCGGTCGTTTTCCACCGCGCGATAAGTCGCCAGCCACGTGAAAAAGGCTAACAGAAAAACAAGCATCACAATCGGCACATTGTCCGGCTTGGCGACGATGTCGTAAAAGTCGGGGTCGGTCATCGACAATCCAAGAAACAGCCACATCAAATTCCAAATTGCCCAGGCAATCGGCGGTTTTACGAAGAAAGCCCGGAAGATAAATAGCACAACAAGAATGAGCGTCGTGCCCACGCTGTAAACAACAGGGCCCGTGCTTTCATTGATCGCCTCACGAACCACCAGCGGGAGCGAAACGATTGTGGTGTTGCCGCTCCCAGCGATGCCCGCGAGCACGGCAAACACCAAGGCGACCAGTATCCACACAAAAGCATTCGTGATCGCAAAGCTCTTGCCCACGAACGGCAAGGGAACCGAAAACCAATTCCTGATACGATCGGACCGCCACAGATAGAGCGCAGCCAGACCGTTCATCATCGCCAGCGCGATGTAATAGGGCCCCAAAAATGAGGACACCATATCCTGAAATTGAACTTCCGACAGTCCGTGCATAATGTTTCGTGCAAAATTTGGTCAAGGCAAAGCTTAACAAAATGACCAATGACCAATGACCGAATGACCAATGAAAAATAAACCGAATGACTCCAATCTCATCCTCTGAATTTCATTGGTCATTTGGGAATTGGTCATTGTGACATTTCTATAACGGTCCGCTGATGCCGCCGTCTTTTCTGACCCGCCAGAAGTGAATCGCCAACAACAGCGCCACCCCCAGCGGAATCGCAATGCAATGCAAAATATAAAACCGATTAAGCGTTTCTTCGCCCACTTCGCGCGCGCCCAAGAGCGCAAACCGCGCGTCCGAGGCGTTGGTAATCATGTCCACGCCGCCGAGCGTCAACAATTGCTGGCCAGGCCCTTCATGCCCCAAAAACGGCGTCGCCCGAGCCATGTTCGACCCCACCGTGATCGCCCAAACCGCCAGTTGGTCCCAGGGAAGTAAGTAACCGGTAAATGACAGCAGCAACGTCAACAGCAACAGAAACACGCCGATCACCCAATTGAATTCGCGCGGCGGCTTGTAACTTCCCGTCAGAAACACTCGATACATGTGCAGCCAGACGGTAATCACCATCGCGTGGGCAGCCCAGCGGTGAATCTCGCGCAAGATGCCCAGAGAATGCACATCGCGCAGCATCTGGATATCGGTGTACGCCCACTCCACCGTGGGACGGTAATAGAACATCAATAGCACGCCGGTGACGGTTTCGACCAAGAACAGAAAGAACGTCACACCCCCCATGCACCAGGTGTAGGAGAGCGCGATGCCCTGCTTCTTGATCGAAACGGGATGCAAGTGCAGGAAGAAGTTAGTCAACATCACCACGATGCGATTCCGGCGATCAACCGGCATCGGGTGACGAAAAATACTCTTCCAGATTTGGGATTCGCGTATGGTATCGCCGGGACTAGGCATGACGAATTTATTGAATGATTACTTGCTGGGCTTATTAAAAAACTAAACAGGAATGAACGAGGTCGCATCTTCCCACTGCCCCATTTCTTCTTGGAAGGTGCGGCTCTTGTCGATTTCAACTTGGCCATCGTCGGCGATGCGAATGGCATAGCGTTCTAAAGGCCGCGGGGCGGGGCCTTCGAAGTTGATGCCATCCTTATAAAAACCGCTACCGTGGCAGGGGCATTTGAATTTCTGTTCCGCTTCCAACCAATTGGGCGTGCAGCCAAGATGCGTGCAAACAGATTTCAGGGCATAAATCTGCTGAACCCCGTTGTACTCCGCGTTGGCCACCCACACGCCATACTGAGGAATAAACTTGGTCTGCACTTGTCCCGGCGGAAACGCATCGGGAAATCCCACCTTAAACTTGCTCGGCGGCTCACGGCGCACGTTCGGAAACATAAATTTCAAGGACGCCATCGTCCACAAAAAGCTCACCAAACCTAACGACCAGAAACCGATGCTCAAAAAATTGCGCCGCGATTCGTCCGAATCGGCCTTGGGTTTGGCCACCGCAACGGGTTTGGGCAACGCGTAAGCCGGTTTCTCCGGCATCGGTGGCACAATAACCTTGGGCTTTTCCTTGGCGACCGGATCTGCCTTTTCTTTCGCCGCTGCTTCGGCCTTCGACATCGGACCCGCTTTGCTCGTCTTGCGAGCGGCGGTCAAAATGCTGGCGTTGTCCCGTTCAGTAGGAGGCGCGGCAACGACCTTTTCAGCAGCGGCAGGTTTCGCGGCCGGCTTGGGAGCGGTGGCCTTTTTTTCGGCAGGTACAGCAGCAGGCGCATTACCAGCCCCACCACCACGTGCCGCTGCCAACATCTCCGCAACACTCGGGCGCCCCCCGCTTGCCGTCTTCGCGGGAGAAGCAGCAGAAGGATTAGCAGCGGCAGCAGATTTCTCGGCTGCAGCGGGAGGCAGTGCTACTTCTTCCGCGGCAGGATCAACCTCTGCAGACGAAGCACCATCACCATCGGCTTTGCGGGCCGCGGCAAGCATGTCGGCAACCGACATTTTTTTCTTGTCAGCCATTCTTATTTTTTCATCCGCAGGGATGCGGGCTGATTGTTGCAATCCCTTTAATAGATGCAACTTAAACGGTTCAAAGCATAGCCTAACGGACATTGTGACAAATTTCACAATGTCTCTTTTGTAAAACTAAGGTCCCCCAAGCAAATTGTCAACCGCCATTTCTACCAGAAGCTTCACCGATCACCTAGTAGGCGAGCTCCGGTAGGTTTCGCGCCAAGATCCAGCCGGACCGCCACGCGTCCGGGATACTTGCTGAACGCCCAAAATCTTCACCGCTCGCAATCCTCCTTGCTCAGCCTTTTCCACAACTTGCTGCGTTTCGCGCTCTACTCTTGAAGTCATAGTCGATTTTCAACTACTCGTTCAAACGACGTAAGGTTTTTTAGCTAGTAACAGTTCTCGCACCCATTAGACAATTTAGTATTCGCCTGCGGTCAGACTCAACCTACTCAATTTTATCAGCGTTTATCAGCGTCCATCAGCGGTTTCCATCTTTTTTCATAAACGCCGCTCTGGCCATGAATCGTGTTCGCACTTCTCCTCATAGCGCAGATAATGAATGTCGCACCAACGAGTGCTCGTACTTTGACAAGTTGAGTTCCGTGGCAGCAGGGAAAATAAGCCACGCCACGGGAAAACACACTGCCACCATTACCACCTTCACCACCTTTGCGAAGTTGCTACGATCCACGAGAAAATAACCGCCCAAATTGAGCCGATTACCTCGGCGAACCATTTGCGGTAAAATCTCGCAGGTTGACGCGAGAACACGAAGATCATAGCGACGGGGGTGACGATGAAAGTTTTGGTGGTGGGTGGCGGCGGACGCGAACACGCTTTGGCTTGGAAGATCGCCCAAAGCGCGCGCGTCTCGCAAGTTTTCGTGGCCCCCGGCAATGCCGGCACGGCCAGCGAAACCACATTGGCTATCGAGAATGTCAACATTCCTGACAGCGATATCGCGGCGCTGGTGAAGTTTGCCAAACAAAACGCCATCAATCTCGCCGTGATTGGTCCCGAGGGGCCGCTAGCCGCCGGGATCACCGACATCTTCGTCGCCGCGGGAATACGCACTTTTGGTCCGAGCAAACAAGCTGCCGAACTCGAAGCGAGCAAAATCTTCTGCAAGAACTTGCTCCGCAACGCTGACGTGCCCACCGCCGACTTTCGCACCTTTCGCGATGCCGAGAGCGCTCGGTCTTATTTGGCCGATCGCGAAGAATTTTCGATGGTGGTGAAAGCCGATGGCCTCGCCGCCGGCAAAGGGGTCATCGTTTGCACGAATCGCGAAGAGGCACTCGCAGCCGTGGAGCGTCTTGCCGACACTGAAGAATTTGGCATGGCGGGCAGTCAACTTGTCATCGAAGAGCGGCTCGTCGGGCAAGAAGCGAGCGTGCTGGCCATCACCGATGGACATACGATTGTCACAATGCCTGCCGCGCAAGATTATAAACCCGCCCACGATGGCGACAAGGGCCCCAACACCGGCGGCATGGGAGCCTATAGCCCGACTCCGCTGGTAACCGATGAGTTGATGCGCAGCATCGAAGAAAAAGTGCTCGTCCCCACGGTGCATCAACTTAAGCGGATGCGTCGCCCCTTCAAAGGCGTGCTCTACGCGGGCTTGATGCTTACAAAGCAAGGCCTCAAGGTGCTGGAATATAATGTCCGTTTCGGCGATCCCGAGTGTCAGCCGCTTATGATGCGGCTCGAAAGCGATTTGGTTGATGTGCTCATGGCGACCGCCGACGGTCGATTGGCTGATGCCCCCGCCATGAAGTGGGATCCCCGACCCGCGGTGTGCGTGGTGATGGCGAGCGAAGGCTATCCGGGTCATTACACCAAGGGCCACGTCATTCGCGGTCTTGCCGAAGCCGCCGAAGTACCCGACGCCAAGGTGTTCCACGCCGGCACGCAACTTCGCGACGGCCAAGTGGTGACCACCGGTGGCCGCGTGCTTGGCGTCACGGCCCTGGGGAGCAGTATTGCCGCCGCCAAATTGCAAGCTTACACCGCCGTGAAACGCATCCGGTGGGAGGGGGCCTGGTGTCGCAAAGATATATCAGACAAAGCATTAGGTTAAAAGGCAAAGCCCGGGGACGGCGCTCCCCGGGTCAGAAACTGCCATGAACACAAGAGCCACCCAATGCGTATAATTGCCGGTGTCGTCCAATCTGAGGAATCAATGTTTTTCACTCGTTTTTATTTTCGAGCACTACTGCTATCCCTCGTCTCCGTGGGATTGGTGGTTCCCACTTGGGCTACACAGCCGTGCGAGTGCGGCGACAAGGGAGGATGTTGTTCTAAAAAAGCCATAACGAGTGCTTCTTGTTGCCAGCAGAAGCCTTGCTGCGCCGCAAAGTCGGCGGGCTCGCAATCCGCTCAACTGCAAGTAGGCCGAACATGCGCGGGAATGTGCAGCGCTGGCTGCCCGTGCTGCACTGAAGCTGCCGCGCCAACCATTCCTTTCCCTCAGCAATCCCAAGTTCCTCACCAAGACCAATCGACATTCGCGATTCTAGCGGAACTTCCCCCCGCTATACCTCCGGTTGGGTCCACCGCTTATATGGCGCGGGCATTTGAAAGTCCACCGGGGCATCCCTCTCTGAGTCTGCATGCGCTCTACCGCGTGTGGCTGAATTAACAGTCAAACGAAATCTCACCGTTCGTTTGGTTACCGTTAATTTATTTATTCAATCAGAATTTCTTGTAGGAGTTTTTAACATGTCCATCACTTCCAAATTGCTGGCCACCGCGTTGGTTGCTGGCGCTTCGGTCTTAGGTTTCAACACGGTCTCTGCCGACACGGCCGCCAAGAGTTGCTGC
>JBGTMM010000319.1:0-13270 GCA_041743635.1 Bythopirellula sp. | reverse complement strand
GTCGCAGATGGCGCGTGTCACCATCCGGCTCGTGGCTCCCGCACTGTTTGGCGCAGCGGTGGGAATGCAGCGTGAGCAAGCGGACAAGCCAGCGGGAGTGCGAACGCATCTGCTGGTCGCCATGGGCGCATCTCTCTTCGTGATTGCTTCGCTGGAGTTCGGGAGGTCTCCCAGTGAGATGTCACGTGTGGTTCAAGGAGTTGCTACTGGCATCGGATTTATCGGGGGCGGAGCCATTCTTAAGTTGACTGAAAAACGCGAGGTTGAGGGGCTAACGACGGCGGCTGGGATCTGGATGACTGCGGCGGCTGGCGTGGCTGCCGGGTTGGGACGCTGGGGATCGGCGGGGCTGGGCGTCGTTTTGACGCTAATTATTCTCTCGATCATCGGCAGAATCATATCTCGAGTGGAGAAGCAACAAGAAGAAAAAGCCGAGGACAGAAACAAATGAGCGTTGGCGCGGCGAAAGAGGGGCGACATCGGCGCGGCGTTCATGTGTCGCGCGTTCAAGGCTTCGGTCACAGGGCGGGGAACATTACTTTGACAGACGGCATGGCATTGCAATTGGCTTAACTCCTTATTCGCAGCTATACTCTCTTCATCCGTTCACATGCGGGCGGGCTACTGAAACCCGATAATTGGTCACGGGGATGGAAAAATTGGAGTGGATGTTCTTTAGGGGGTGGGACAATCTGCTCCGTACGCTGGTCGTCGGATCGCTGGCGTACGTCGCGCTCATCGTGTTCCTGCGCGTCGCGGGGAAGCGGACGCTCGCCAAGATGAACGCCTTCGACTTGGTCGTGACCGTCGCTCTCGGCTCAACCTTAGCGACTGTCCTGCTGACCAAGGACATACCTCTGGCCGAAGGGGCGCTGGCCTTCGCCCTGCTCATCGGCCTTCAGTTCGTTGTCACCTGGACGAGCGTTCGAACGCGATGGGTGCGGCAACTAGCCACTGGTGAGCCAGTCATGCTGCTGTACTGCGGCGAGGTCCTGCCCGCGTCGCTGCGGCGCTCGCGGGTGACTGAAGACGAGCTACGGGCGGCGGTCCGCGCGGCCGGGATAGACTCGCTGGACAGGGTGCGCGCGGTCGTCCTGGAGACGGACGGTTCATTCAGCGTGGTGCGGCTTGGCGACGGTGGAGGGGATTCCAGTCTGGTCGGCGTCCACGGGCCCCGAGAGTTTCTCGCTTCAGTTGCAGAAGGCGGCCCGGATTCTAGTCACTGTTTTGAAGAAAAGCGTTGACTTGACATCGTTGTCACATCGACGGTTGGCCGTTATCCTTGTGGGACCATCTCTCCCACTTCCCTCCATGACCAACGTACTCTTCGCTAGGCACTTCCGCGATTTTTAGGTGTTCTTCATGGCAGAAAGCAAGCCTCTGACCTCAGTACAATGGTTGGTGTGCATCATCGCGGCGATTGGATTTGCTTTTGATATTTACGAGCTCTTGATGTTGCCGCTGGTGGCGCGGAGCGCGCTGATGGAGCTTGGCGGGATTGCGCCAGGCACTCCAGAGTTCGCCCGCTGGTTTGGCTTGCTGTTTTATGTGCCGGCGGTATGCGGCGGAATTTTTGGACTTTTGGGCGGGTATCTCACTGATCGCTTTGGCCGCCGGCGGGTGCTTACTTGGAGCATTTTGCTCTACGCAGTATCCGCGTTCTGCGCGGGATTCTCCACGAGCTTGGGGATGCTGTTGTTCTTTCGCACGACGACCTTCGTCGGTGTCTGTGTGGAATTTGTCGCCGCCGTGGCATGGCTCGCGGAATTGTTTGACGATCCGGTGCGGCGGGAAAAGGTGCTTGGTTATACCCAGGCGTTTTCGTCGCTCGGTGGGTTATTGGTGGCGATTGTGAACGGCCTGATCGCCCGCCACGCGGCCGGTTTACCCGCGATCCAGATTCCCGAATTTCTGCAACCCCTCATCGGCACGATTGCCCCGATAGGCCAACATGCCGACTGGCGGTATACGATGATGAGCGGTTTGATCCCAGCGATACCGCTGATCATCATTCGCCCATTCCTGCCTGAATCACCGAAGTGGGCGGCAAAGAAAGCGGCCGGCACTTTGCGTCGCCCCAGCATTGCCGAGTTGTTCTCGCCAGCACTCCGCAGAACGACGATTGTGACCACGCTGATGTTCGCCTGCAGCTACGGCGTGGCCTTTGGGGCGCTGCAGCAATTGCCCCAAATCTTGCCGGGCGTCGACATGGTGCGAGAGAGAATCACCGAATTGACCGCCGACAAACCTCCAGCCGAAGCCAAGCCGCTCGCCGGCCGAACTCTGCAAATCGTCACGGCCAACTACACCAAATCGCAGGAACTCGGTGGTTTGTTTGGTCGCTTTGCTTTGGCGCTGGTTGTCGTCCACTTTGTCAGCCGGCGTGCATTGCTCCGCAGTTTTTTGATACCGGGCCTGGTGATTTTGCCACTTGTGTTTTGGGGGTTCTCTCGGGGCCACGAATCAGTTTTCTGGACCGGCGATATGAGTTGGCTGCCGGGTTTTCATAATGTGAGTGTCTCGATGCTTGGCATTGGTATTTTTCTGGCGGGATTTTGCACGACTTCGGTCTTTAGTTTCTGGGGGAATTATTTGCCCCACGTTTTTCCCACGCATTTGCGCGGGACCGGCGAGAGTTTTGCCGCGAACATCGGGGGACGCATGTTGGGAACTCCGTTCGCTTACGTCACCCAGGTTATCGCCACGATGGCCTTTGTCCCCGGCGCGACTCCCGCGGCCAAGATCGCGATCGTCGCGGCGGGCGTCGCTTTTGTGCTGATTCTCGCCAATTTATTATTGAGTTTCTTGCTCCCCGAGCCTGCCGCCGACGCGATTTCTGAGTAAGGTGGCGGACAAAGCCCAGGGATTGCAATCCCTGGGCGTCAACCAATTTTACTACGAGCACATCATGTCCGAGAGCCGCTGGTATTCTCATCTGACTCCTTATCACTGGTTTGTCTTCATCATCGCCAGCGCGGCGTGGTTTTTTGACTGCCTCGACCAACGGCTGTTTTCGCTCGCGCGGGTGGAAGCCCTCACGGATTTGACCCAGGGGACGCCCGGGGCCGACGTGCAAGCGCTGGGCAAAAAAGTCACGGCATACTTCTTGATCGGTTGGGGCATCGGCGGTCTCATCTTCGGCGCTTTGGGAGATCGGTACGGCCGCGCCAAGATGCTCACGGTGACTGTCCTGATTTACTCGGCCTGCACCGGTTTGAGCTATTTCAGTCGTTCCTACTGGGACTTCGCGCTTGCGCGGTTCCTCACGGGCATCGGCGTAGGGGGCGTATTTGGCTTAGCGGTCGCATTGATTGCCGAGACGTTGAGTGATAAAGCGCGCTCGGGGGCACTTGGTTGGTTGCAAATCCTGTCAACCATCGGCAATCTCTCCGCGGGCGCCGTGCTCTCGGTGATTGGAATTCTCGTCGAGCGCGGGGTCATTGCCGAGGGCAACGGCTGGCGATGGATGTTTTTGGTCGGTGCCCTGCCCGCCTTGTTGGTTGTTTTCACGATGAAGTACCTCCGCGAGCCGGAGCCATGGCTACGGGCGAAGGCGGAAGGCCGCTTGCCGCAGGGGAATATCTTTGCCCCCTATCGTGATCTTTTGCGCGACCGGCGTTGGCGGAAGAATCTCATCGTGGGGGCGCTCATTTCATCGGCGGGGGTTATCGGTCTGTGGGCGATTGCCGAGTACGCCATCGACCTGCAATCCAAGGTTTTTCGCGAGCATTTTTTGCAGGAAAACGTGGCCGAGGCCGAGATTCCCAAGAAAATCACCAGCGCGAAGGCCACCGCGTACACGCTGCAAATGATCGGCGCGGCGGTGGGCATGTGGTTTATGACCAAAGCATGTATTGTGCTGGGGCGCAAACCGGCGTTTGCCATCTGGTACACCGGCGCGTTCTTGGTGACGATGTTCGTCTATTGGACCATGAGCTCGCCCGCCGACGCCTACTGGATGATGCCGCTGATGTGGTTCTTCCAACTGGGTGTGTTCGCCGGGTTCGCGATTTATTTGCCTGAGCTGTTTCCTAGCAGCATGCGGAGCACGGGCACGTCGTTTTGCTATAATCTGGGACGCTTCGCTGCGGCGGGGGGCAGCTTTTTCTCGGCCAAATTGGCGACCGAGGTGTACGCCAGCGACGTGCCGGGGTTACAGGAGCGGTATGCCGCCATGACGATGTGTGCGATCTTTTTAATCGCACTGTTCACGTTGCCCTTCGCCCCCGAAACCAAGGACCAACCACTGCCTGAGTAGGTAAGAAAATTGGTATTTTACCATGGAGGCACGGAGTCGCAGAGGTTGAGGAAAAATAATGTAAAATGCAAAATGCAAAACGGTAAATGCAAAACGGTAGACCGTGCTTACTTTTGCATTTTGCATTAAACATTTTGCATTTTGCATTCTCCGCGCCCTCCGTGGCTTCGTGGTTTTTCAGAAAAATACCGGGGAGGATTTGCGATCAGATCTTATGAGCGAACATTCAGCAGGTGCCGACCTCCCGCGGCGAATCGTGATTATCGGCGGTGGTTTTGCCGGTCTGCAGGTGGCCATGGGACTTAAGCGGGCCCCGGTGCAAATCACGCTTGTCGATCGGCGGAATTTTCATTTGTTCCAACCGTTGCTCTACCAAGTGGCGACCGGCGGACTGTCACCGGCCAATATTGCCGCCCCGTTGCGGAGCATCTTGGCAGGCCAGCGTAATTGCCAGATTTTGATGGGTGAGGTCACGCGGATCGATTTAGCCCATCGCCGACTCAAAGTCGCTGACCGCGAGCTGAGTTATGACATTCTCGTGGTTGCCGCTGGCGCGACCCACAGTTACTTTGGCCACCCTGAGTGGGAACAGCTTGCTCCGGGTTTGAAAACCATCGAAGACGCGACCGAGATTCGCCGCCGGATTCTCACCGCCTTTGAGGCGGCCGAGCGAACCACCAATCACGACGAGCGGCACCGACTCTTAAACTTTGTGATCGTCGGTGCCGGGCCGACGGGGGTGGAGCTTGCCGGGGCACTGGCCGAGATCGCGCGGCACAGCCTCAAGGAAGACTTTCACGACATCAATCCGGCGGAGGCCAACGTGGTGTTGATCGAAGCCGGCGAGCGCGTGCTCGCCGCCTATCCCCCGGAGCTTTCCATCAAGGCCGAAGAAGCACTGCACAAATTGGGCGTCTCCGTTCGCACGCGAACCGCGGTTGAGCAAATCACGCCCGAGGGCGTGAGCTTGAAAACCGCGACAGGCATGGAATTCCTCGCCACGAACACCGTGCTCTGGGCGGCCGGCGTGCAGGCCTCGCCGCTGGCGAAGTTGTTGTCCGAAGCTTCGGGTGCGGAGCTCGATCGCCCGGGGCGCATCAAAGTGCAAGCCGATCTGTCGCTCCCGGGACAGCCGGGCGTGTTTGTGCTCGGGGACATGGCACATTGCGTTGGACCCGACGGCAAACCGTTGCCGGGAGTTGCCCCCGTGGCGATTTCGCAAGGAAAATACATCGCCAAGCTCATCAAAGCGCGACTCGCGGGTCGTCAACCGCCGGCGTATCGATATCGCGATTTGGGGAGCCTGGCGACCATCGGCCGCAGCGCCGCGGTCGCCGACATCGGGAATCTACACTTTTCTGGTTTTCTAGCCTGGCTGATGTGGCTTTTCATCCATCTGATGAAGATCGTCAGCTTCCGCAACCGGGTGCTCGTTTTCTTTCAATGGGGTTGGAGCTACTTGACCTACGATCGTTCTGCCCGGTTGATTACGGGTTACGACGCGACAGATTATTTAGCCCCGCCGCTTGCGGAGGGTGAGAAGGTTTCAGAAAAGAGCGGCACGAGTGCCGGCGCTAAATAAAGTCTATCGTCGATATTCGAAACCGAATTGCCAGCCGTGGTAAAGCACGTTGCGGCTGTCGAAGTCGGGGCTGAAGAAGGTGTCGACGGCTTGACCGATGCCGTCAATAAACATGACTTGATAGCCGCTTTTAAGCGCTAGACAGGGAGTGAGTTTCGCCGATGCCCAGACGCCTGCTTCCCCCAGGAAAGCGATTTCCGTGAAGGTGCGCTCTTCCGTGGTGGAGGTGACCGTCGTCGTTCGCGAGAACTCATTGTCGGGTGCAGTTGACAAGTCATCGCCGGTGATGACAGTGGTGAAATTAAACTGCGAGTCGCGGCGTTTCACTTCATTGTGATAAACACCGGCGTTGGCGAAGCCGCTCACACTCAACCAGTCGCCCACTTGCCAACCGTCGCGCAAGCCGCCGAGTTGAAAACCAATCAGGTGATTGTCCAGGATGCGCGTCGTGCCGGTGTCCACAAACGCGGCAGGCGCGGCCGGGGGATCAGCGGGGACGGGAATCACCTGGTCAACAATGGTGAAGTCGTCAAGTTCCTCGTCGAATTGCAAATAGCGCACACCGGAGAAAACTTTCCATGCTTGCGGCATGTGCGGCAGGAAATTGACTTCCAGCGAGTTCCACCGGCTCATGATGTCGATGCTCCGCGTGGAATCAGCGACGGGCGAATCGGGAAACACGACTGACGCGTCCCAGTCGTTGATTCCTTCGTAGCCGACTTGCATACCCCAGCCGTGGCAGTTGTAGGCCGTGGCAAAAATGCGTGCACCGGGTGCGTAATCGAATTGATCGACGACGGACGTTGGGTCCCCAACGCTGGCGATGATCGCCGCCAGGTCAGCATCATCGCGGAACATCACCAGGCCGCTCGCTTCAACTGCCCAGTGGGGGCCGACACACCAGTTGTCGCAGTGGCCGGAACCTTCAAACCAAGGAAAATTTTTGGCGGTGCAACTGCAGCGATCGCACGGCCCGCAGCCACAATTGCCGCCGCAGGCACCACCGCTGCCACCACATGAATGGCAACCTGTTGACGCACCGGCCACGCCATTTTGCAGCGTTGGATTTTGGAGCGATTGATATTGTTGCCAGAGCACGGCATTGGCGGTTGTCTTTTCCGCGGCTTCAACGACCGGGTCAGGGACATATTGGCCTTGGGATCCCTGCTCATAAGGAGCAAACGGATCGGGTTGCGGCACTAAGTTTTGGGCATGAACGTCCGTCGTAGCGTAGAACGCGCACAACAAGAATAGCAGGTGTGGGCTGCGCAGAGGCATGACGGCGAGCGGGTTGGGGAAAGAGAAACGAGGTTTTCGGTCCCCATCCCGCGCTGGGTCATAGCGGGGAGCGACCGACAACGTACCAGTAAAATCGGCTTCCCTCTTGGTGGGCCCGACCAAACTTTCCCCGACGCGCATGCTTTACGCGATCTGCCCAGATTGTGCTAGCTAAGGTGCCGCGTGCGCCTGTTTTCGTTTGGCGGCCACCTTAAGATTGAGCATCTCGACCCCTAGTGAAAACGCCATTGGAGCATAAATATAGCCGCGCGGAATGTGCGTGCTCAGGCCTTCGGCGATCAGCACGACCCCGATCAGAATGAGAAAGGCCAGCGCCAGCATCTTCACGCTCGGATGCAAGTTGACGAAACGCGATACTGGCCCGCTGAAGGCCAGCATCACGGCAATCGCGATCAACACCGCGGTGATCATGATCGTCATCGGCACCCAGTTTTGCGTGAAATCCTCGGGCCTGACCATTCCCACGGCCGTGAGCACCGAGTCGAGCGAAAACACAAGGTCGATCAAGAGGATCTGCACGAGAACGGCCGCGAAGCTGCTGCGGGCCTTCGTTGTTGATTCGCCATGGTGGCCTTCGAGAGCGTGGCCAATTTCCCAGGTGGCTTTGGCGAGTAAGAACGCGCCGCCCAGGATCAATACCAGACTTTTGATGGTGATCTGAGTTGTCGTCGGCTCGGGCGCGCCCGCTTCGAGGCCGTGGACATCTCCCCAATAGAAGGGCAACTCAAACAGCACGGTCTTATCGAGGGTGATAATCCAAGCGATAGCGAATAGGAGCACAATCCGTCCGGCCGCGGCGAGCATCAAGCCAATCCAGCGCGCCTTGGGCTGTTGTTCCGGCGGCAGCTTTCCGGCAAGGATCGCCAGAAAGACGACGTTATCGATCCCCAACACGATTTCCAGAATCGTGAGCGTGCCGAGGGACAGCATTGAGGGAACGGTGAAGAGTTCTTCCATGGGTGGTGGCTTTCAATAGGTGAGTATTCAGCCCCCGGTTTTGCCAAGGGGTTTGATTTGTAAGCCCCCGGCTTTGCCGGGGGGGGTTTGATTTGTAAGTGAATCATGTGGTTGTCGATACCCCCGGCAAAGCCGGGGGCTACCACACCAATCCCTCTAAAATCATCAAAAACGCGTCGATTTGTTCGTCATTGCCCACGGTGATTCGCAGGCCGTCGCCCCAGTCGGGATAGTTCATGTACCGCACCAACACGCCCGCGGCTTTCAAATCCAAATAGAGTTGTTTACTGGCTTTGGTTGCATGTTCGCACCAAATAAAATTCGCTTGCGAATCGACGCACGTAAAGCCCAGTTGCCGCAAAGAGGCGGTGAGCCGTGCGCGCGACGCCAAAATTACCGCGCGAGTTGCGGTGAACCAGGCCTGGTCTTCAATGGCTGCCGTGGCACCTGCAATCGAGAGGGAATCGCAATTGTAGGAATCTTTCACCTTCACGAGCTCGCGAATAACATGCGGCTGCGCGACGAGGTAACCAAACCGCAATCCGGCGAGCGCGTATGATTTGCTCAGGGTCCGCGAAACCATGATCTTTTCGTTTTGTGCCACCAGTGAAATACAATTCGAATCGGCGAAATCGACGTAAGCTTCATCGACCAACAAAGGGCAGGGAAGAGCGCCAGCCAGTTTCGCTACGTCATAGGGCGGCACCATTGTGCCCGAAGGGCTGTTGGGATTCGCCAGGAATGCGAGCTTGAGCCGGTCAAGCGGAGCGGAGAAATCGGCACCGAGCGACCAATCAGGCTGATAATTCACGACATCGACGTCAGCCCCCTGAATCTCGGCCAGCGATTTGTAGAGCACGTAGCTGGGATTCGGATAGCGCAGCACGTCCCCTGAATCAACCAACGCGCGGGTGACGATCGTGAGAATATCGTCGCTGCCGTTGCCGCAGAGAATCCAATCGGGGGTAACGTCGGGCAGGTCGGCCTTCAAAAGTTCGCAAGCTTGCAATCGAAACGCCGTCGCCATGGGGTCGGGATAACGCTGCAAACCGGCCTGGCACACGCGGCCAATCGCCGCCTTCACTTTGGGCGAACAGAGGTAGGGATTTTCGTTGGTGTTGAGCTTGATGAACTTGCTCACCCCCTGTGGCTGTTCACCGGGGACATAACCCTCCATCGCGACGATATTCGGTCGAAAGTAATTCATAATATCTTTGACAGGAGGTAGCAGAGAAAGCAGAGTTTGTTGTCATCCTGAGGGAGGCTCGCCGACCGAAGGATCTTGGTTCACCTCGTGTTCGCATTGAAAACGTGCAATAGCGAACCTAGATTCTTCAGTCGCCTAGGCTCCTTCAGAATGACATTCTCAACTTGTTCTATTCTTCTTCCTTGGGTAAACGCACCGCCACGCTGTGGGCATGACCCGTGAGGCCTTCTTTTTCGGCCATTCGCAGAATATCCGCAGCGATCGCTGTTAAACCTGTTTGATCGAATTGAATTACGCTTCCCGACCGCAAGAAGCTGTTTGAGCTTAAGCCGCTGGTAAAACGTGCCGTGGCACCGGTCGGTAGAACGTGCGACGGCCCCGCGGCGTAGTCGCCGACTGCCACGGGGCTATAAGGCCCGACGAAAATTGCCCCCGCGTGGCGAATTTCCTTGACCAGGTCGTTGGCGTCTTCGCAGGCAATGTGCAAATGTTCGGTCGCGAGTTGGTTGGCCAGCTCTGCCGCTTCCGCGCGATCTTCAACAAGAACCAAGGCACCAAACTCGGCAAGCGATTGCCGTGCGAGTTCGCCTCGTTCGAGCGTGGCGAGTTGCTTCGTCAATTGTTCGTTGACCTTGTCAAGCAGGTCCGCGCTCCAACTGAGCAAGATGCTCGAACCGGGGGCATGTTCCGCTTGGGCGATCAGATCGGCGGCGATGAACGCGGCGGGGGTCGAGTCGTCAGCAATCACCACCACTTCGCTCGGCCCTGCCATCGAGTCGATATCGACTTGCCCGAACACATGTTTTTTTGCGAGGGCCACAAACAGATTGCCTGGGCCGACGATCTTGTCGACTTTCGCTATGCCGTTCACACCGTACGCGAGTGCTGCGACGGCCTGGGCACCGCCCACGCGATAGACTTCGGTGATTCCGAGCTCATGACACGTGGCGAGCAAGTCTTGGTTGTACGCACCGAACGGAGTGGGTGGGGCGACGATGGCGAGTTCTTTCACTCCCGCAGCTTGCGCGGGCACAACCGTCATCAACACGGTTGAAGGGTACGCCGCCGCGCCGCCGGGGACGCAAATCCCCACGCGCTCCAATGGCATGTATCGCTGCCAGAGGTTGCCCCCCTTTTCCAATTCGGTCCAGGTGTCGTGATGCAAGATCGCTGTTTGGAATCGCAGCACGTTGTGGCGAATCGCGCGGATCGTCGCCAAGAATTCCGGTTCGGCAGCGGCGTGGGCCGCCGAGAGTTCATCGCCCGAAACTCGCAGGGTCTCGGCGGTGATCTCCTTGCCGTCGAGCTTGCGGGTGTATTCGAGAACCGCATCGAGACCCCGTTCTCGCACGTCGCGGCAGATTCGCTCGACGGTTTGCTGTGGCGTGAGCGGCTCGCCAAAGACTTCGAGCGTTTTCCGGCGGCCCGCCTCGCTCACCACGTCGCCGTCGGCTGAGAGCTTGCGGCGCAGCACGGCCAATTCCTCGGCAGCACCGGGTTGGCTGGTATCAATGCGTCGAATAACAAGTTCCATGGCACTTAAAGGGTCAGCGTGGTAGGTTCAATGGTCCGCTCACGAAAGACACAAAAAACTCACCGGCGGGCTAACATTATTTTCTTAGAAGCTGTTTCAAAACCGTGGGCTAGCGCCCAGCGGCTAATAGGATCAGCCGGAACGCGCTAGCGTCCGGTTCTGGACGCGGTTTTTTGAAACACCTTATTAGGGCATTGTTTCTTGTGGAGCGAAAAAATGAAAGGTGTCTCGGACACGATCAAACAAAACACTTCCGTGCGGATTGATCTATTGAGCGACACAATCACCCGGCCCACTCCCGGGATGCTCTCAGCCATGGCCACCGCCGTGGTGGGCGACGACGTGTTTAGCGAAGACCCCATGGCGCTGGAGCTTGAGGCACGTATTGCCGGGATGCTGGGCAAAGAAGCCGCCCTCTTCATGCCTTCGGGGACCATGAGCAATCTCATCGGCCTGATGGTCCATTGCGGGCCCGGCGACGAATTTATCTGCGACTCGAATTGCCATATTTTTAATTACGAACAAGCCGGTTATGCCCAAGTCGGGGGACTCGGCGTGCAGCCGGTTCGCGGAGAGAATGGCGTGCTCACGGTCGATCAACTCCGCGACCAGATACGTGGCTGCAACGATCACTTGGCGCGCACGCGGCTCGTTTGCTTGGAGCAAACCCATAATCGCGCGGCGGGACGGGTGTTGCCGTACGAGGGGGTGGTTGAAATCTGTGCCTGGGCCGCGGAGCAAGGATTAGCGCGGCATTTGGATGGCGCACGGTTGTTTAACGCGGTCGTCGCCACAGGTATTTCCGCCAAAGATTGGGCCCAACATTTTGACACGGTGAGCGTCTGTTTTAGCAAGGGACTTGGTGCGCCGGTCGGCTCAGCATTGTGCGGGCCGCACGATAAGATCCGCGAGGCACGCCGTCGTCGCAAGATGCTCGGTGGCGGGATGCGGCAAATTGGTAGCCTCGCCGCCGCGGCACTGTACGCCCTGGAACATCACATCGACCGCTTGTCCGAGGATCATGCGAAAGCGCAGCTGATTGCCGATGCCGTGCGTGAGAATCAGCAGCTCGCGTTGATTTCGGATCAAGTGGATACCAATATCGTGATCTTCACAGTCGCCAACGAATTGGGCACCGCCGCTGAATACTGCGAGCGCTTTTTGAAGGTGGGAATCCGCCTGTACGCCATCGGTCCGCAAAAAATTCGCGCTGTCACACACCTCGACGTGACGAAAGAGCAATGTGCCGAAGTCGCCGAGATGTTGCGAAAGTGCTGAGTGTGGTTAATATTAACGACACAAAGCCGCGACCGTTGGTCGCGAAATCTAACCGCGCGACCAACGGTCGCGGCTTTATTAATTGAGAGCATAGTATTCATGGACAGTTACGAAGCCGACGAGTTAGGCAGATACACTTCGCTGAGTAGTTTGGCCGTTTGCGCGTTCCTGCTTGGCTTGGCGTCGCTCGTGGCGCTGATGGCCCCGCTGTTGGTCGTCGTGCCGATTGCGGGCATTTTTGTCTCATTGCTGGCGTTGGTGCGGATCAATGGTTCCGCGGGGGCTCTCTCTGGCAAGAAGCTCGCTACTTGTGCCCTTGCTCTCTCGGTGGTCTGTGGGATTGCCTCGCCGTTGCGGATCAAAGTACGGGACGCACTTTATCAGCGCCAAGCCAACCGCAGCGCGCGCGATTGGCTAGAATTGGTCACGAACAATGAGACAGAACAAGCCCTTGGTCGTCTCTCGGGCAATGCCAAAATGTCGCTCATGGGGCCACCACCGGTCGGAGGACCGCCTCCGGCATACGATCCGCAAACTCTAGCCCTCAAGCTGGCCCAAGACACGCTGGTTGCTAAGCTCCAGGAAGAAGCTCACCATGGCGAACTCGAGTTTGCAACTCGCGAGTTCCTCTGTGACACGACGGGGCCCATTCCCCGTGTTGCGATGGTTTATCAAACCGTCGAGCCTGATAATTCCTTGACGATAAAGCTTGTCTTACTGCGTTCGGTGAGCCCCGACAAAGGGGGCGAGTGGCTCGTTGATTCTTGGAACCTCGAAGGCGAGACGGCCCATGCCCACGCACATGCGCATGAGCACTAAGCGATGTTCATGCCGCGTCTGAGGCAAGAAAATACGCCAAACTTGGCGATTGTTAAGTTTTGCGGGTCGCAAAAGGTTTATCAATCAGGCCGCCAGTAAGGACTTACCGTGGGCCATTCTTGCGGATCACAAATCCTCGTTCGTGCTCAGGATGATATTGCGACCCGTACAACCGTCAAGCTTTTACAAAAAACGCTTGCTACGAACGGTGTTTTGAGAGAAATGCGTGGCACTGGCTCGACTGGTGTTCTTGGCACAGTCGATACATGAGAGCGAGGCGGACGCATCTCCCGCGAATACGGTCCCGATGTCGACCGTCCATGGGGACCGGAGTTC
>JBGTMM010000318.1:0-3885 GCA_041743635.1 Bythopirellula sp. | reverse complement strand
ATCCGTGTTTCATCCGTGAAATTCCGTGGCTATTTATTTTCTTCCGTAAAATACCTTGCGCAACAGGATCAAAGCGAATTCGGGATGTCCTCGAATAAACCCACTCGCAATCCCCGCGCCTCATAGATCGGCTTCCCATCGACCTTCATGACTCCGTCGCCGATGCCCAACACTAATCGCCGTGTGATCACGCGCTTCATCTCGACCTCGTAAGTCACCAACTTGGAATCGGGCAGCACCATGCCGGTGAACTTCACTTCGCCAACCCCCAGGGCGCGGCCCTTGCCTTTGTTACCTTGCCAACCCAGATGAAAGCCGACCAATTGCCACATCGCATCGAGGCCCAAACAGCCGGGCATCACGGGGTCCGTTTCAAAGTGGCATTGAAAGAACCACAGATCGGGATGGATGTCTAATTCAGCATGAATGTGACCCAAGCCGCTTTCGCCCCCCGTTGCCATGATCGACGTAATCCGATCGAACATCAACATCGGGGGCAGCGGCAACCGCGCGAATTCCTGGCCGAACACGCGGCCATGGCCGTGCTCGATCAAATCCTCGCGACTGTAAGCGGAGCGACGATTGGGAAGGTCTGACATAACGTTGAATTCCGAGGGCTGCACCAGAAAAGTAATGATCCCTTAGGAAGCCGCCCGCCACAAGTCAGGATGCGGCCCCCAGGGAATGAAATCGCTAATGGGCAGTGACGTCGTGCACCAAATCGACGAGAAATCGCACGTTATCGACGGGGGTCTGCGGCATGACCCCATGCCCCAAATTAAAAATGTGCCCCGGTCGACCCCCCGCCGCGGAAAGAATTTCAGTCGCCCGCACACGGATGGTTTCACGGTCCGCTAGCAGCACCAAGGGATCAAGGTTGCCTTGCACCCCTCGGTCGTGTCCCACGCGCTGCCAAGCGTCGGCCAGCCCGATCCGCCAATCAACGCCGATCACGTCCCCCCCCGCCTCGGCCATCAATTCCAAGAGTGCCGGATTTCCCGTCGCAAAATGAATCACAGGGGCGCCCGGCGCGATTTGCTCCACTATCGCGCGAACATGCGGCAACACATACGTGCGGTAATCGTCGGGACCCAAGCAGCCCACCCAACTGTCAAACAACTGCACGGCCTGCGCCCCGGCGGTGATCTGGGCATTCAGATAAAGCACAATCGACCGCGACAAACGCTCCATCAATTCGTGCCAGGCTGAAGGCTGGCGATACATGAGCGTCTTGGTGTGTAAAAAGCTGCGGCTCGCGCCCCCTTCAATCGCATAACTCGCCAGCGTGAAGGGGGCCCCCGCGAAGCCAATCACGGGAATCGACTCCGGCAAGTCCTTGCGCGTCTGTGACACGGTATCGAACACAAAACTGAGTGCATCGACATTTTCCAACTCGATCACCCGGTCAACGTCATGTGCTTCGCGAACGGGGTTGTCGATCTTCGGCCCATCGCCGGGCAAGAATTCCAAATCCATGCCCATCGGTTCCAAAATCGGTAGCAGATCGGAAAAGATGATCGCCGCATCGACTCCCAAGCATTCCACGGCCGTACACATGACTTCGCTGCAAAGCTGGGGATTCTTGCACAATTCGAGAAAACTCATTGAAGCGCGCACCGCACGGTACTCGGGCATATAGCGGCCCGCTTGCCGCATGAGCCAAATCGGCGTGTAAGGCACGTTCTCGCGTCGACACGCTTTCATGAAGGGGCTGTTGTACCAGGCCGGTGTTTTCCCCGAGAGTGCCGGTGCCGCTCGCGCGACCATTCGTTCCACAACCCGCCGTTTGCGTTTGACGAGCTCGTTTGCGACTTGGGACAGTTCGCTGACCATCTGCCCCATCTTGCCGTGGGTTGGTTCAAAATCGACGGCGAAGCCCAACTTGCGGAGCATCTCGCTGGTCGTGGGGCCAATCGAAGCAATCACCACTCGTCGCAGACCAGCGCGCATTGGCTCCGCGAGTCCCATCTGCTCGGCGACTTGTACCAGATGCATCACCTGCTGCGCCGATGTAAACAGACAAGCGTCAACTTCGCCATCGGCAATGCGGCGAATGTTGGCTTCGAGCGGACCAATGTCTTCCGGCAAGTCCCAGCGATAGACCTGCACGGGAACCACCCTGGCCCCCCGCGCTTCGAGGCCCGCGATCAGGCTCACATTGGGCACGCCGTACTCTTGCACCGCGACCACTTGGTTCGCCACCGGCAAGTGTGCATCGAACGTGGCCAGCACTTCCCGCCAGGTGTTGGGTTCCGGCACCTGGTGCGTTGGCGTGAGGCCCAGTTCCCTCATGACGGCCAGCGGCTTTGGCCCACGCACCACCGTTTTCACGTCGGCCAGGGCATCGAGAAACCTCTGTTGATCGACGTGTCGGTCGAGATGGGCGAGCAATTGACGGATGCCGACGCCCGTGAGAAACAACACGATGTCGATTTGGCCCGTGATCAGGTGATTGGCAAAATTGATGACGGGGCGCTGCTCTTCGACCGCGACTTCCCGCAGCGAGGGGCTCACCAGCGGCACCCCCCCCAATTTCTCGATCATCCGCTCGATCTCGACGGCACGGCGGCTTTCGAGCGAAGCAATGCGTAAACCTGCAAAATGGGACATGGCCTGAGCCGTCATCGCATCACCAGCGGGCTGTGGTCGCGGACAATGGCCGCAATTCGCTCCGGCCAACAAGATTCAGTACAACAAGATGTAGATACGCCAGGCCCCCACGTCATTTTTAATGCCCTAAAACGGAAATAGTGTTTTTTAATCATTAACTTACCCGACCAACACAATTATTTCCCAAAATTAAGCGACGATTTCAGGGCTTGAGTGTAACATTCTTTTCCCTAAGTGAGAAGCTGCCTGTGGCAACTCGTGGCGTGAGCGATCACTCGTTCACAACCTTGTCAAGCTGATTGACCCACAACTTGTCGTGGTTTGAGAAAAACTTTTTGCTAGAAAAAAGTTCCTTGACAACTGCGCCGAACTTCGCAAAATGAGCCTCGTTGAACAAACGATTTGATTCACATGACATTCAACTGAACAGTTTGCGAACTGTTTATCTCGCTAGATGGGTTGGGGTGCATTTCGCGACGCACGGGGTCGACACGGTTTGCTCGACACTCCAGGCGTTAGCGTGATGGCTTGGGCAGGCAGAATGTGTCGAGCGGCGCAGCGCCGGGCGGCGCAGTTTTCTTTGAGCAGCGGTTTGTTGTCCAAAAAAATGGGTGTTGTGGTGCGCACTTAGATATTCTTGAAGGGGATATTCTTAAAGGGGATATTGTTTCCGGTTCGCTTTTTCCAAGAAACTTATTTCCTGTGAGCAGTGGACTGTCCCATTGGGTGTCTACGAACAATCATTTCTGGGCTTGAAATTTGGGGGGCGACGATCGACTGGAACGACAGTCGGCGAACTTGTTTCGCGAATTGGAGGTCCCTCCCGATTTTTAGCGTGGCATGGATGCTAGAACAAAGGGTCTCGTTCCTGTTAGGTTCGAGACCCTTGTTCTTTTGTTCTTGAGACAACTTTTGTTCTTGAGATACGCAGCCAATGACTCGCTGTTTGCTAGCACTCGGAGCCAACTTAGGAGATCGGGCGGCAACGCTCCGCACGACCCTCGAGTTGATCGCCCAACTGTCTGCCACGCGATTGTTGGCACGCAGTACGTGGCACGAGACCGCCCCCATCGGCGGCCCTACCGGTCAGGCAAGTTTTCTCAACGGTGCGCTGCTGCTCGACACAACGCTTAAGCCATCAGATCTTGCCCGCCACCTGCAACAAATTGAAACCCAACTCGGTCGCAATCGGCAGCTTCGCTGGGACGCCCGCACCATCGATCTCGACATTTTGCTGTTTGGCACCCAAATCATCGACGACGCCGATCTCGAAAT
>JBGTMM010000317.1:0-2042 GCA_041743635.1 Bythopirellula sp. | reverse complement strand
CGCGACCGAGCATTTCGAACATGTCTCGGTACGTCTTGCACTCGCTGTTGCCGTTCTTTGCGTCGACCGTCTGCTTTCCGACCTCGCGGCGTTCGGCTCGGGTGTCGCACATGGCCGCGAATTGCACCTCCGGTTGCTGCAGGAAAATTTCCAGATCATAATGGCCCCGCCGGCCGCAACCAATTTGTCCCATCACAATCCGTTCACTGGGAGCAACTGTTCCATTGCGACCCAGTGCGGACGCCGGAATGATTGTTGGTGCCGCGATGGCCGTGCCGCCTACGGCCATGGCCGTCAGGAACTGCCGTCGTGAAGATGTTTTCATGTTCGTTTTCAATTCACGTTGAGATTTCAAATTGAGAACCACGCTATCGGATCGTGAAGCATCCAGAACCGGACGCTAGCGCGTTCCGGCTGATCCTATTAGCCGCTGGGCGCTAGCCTACGGTTTTGAAACAACTTCTAAGGAAATGTCTCAAGCACAATATCCTTGAAGTACACCGTCATGGGCGGCCCCGCGTGGACTTGCAAGGCAATAATTCCTCGGTCCAGTTTTTCCTTGTGATTGTCGGTGACGTCCACCGCAACTTTGCCATCGAGGTAATGGATCAGATGATTGCCCCGCGCAAGAATCGTGTATTCATGCCACTGAGAAACATCGACCGGCGTGACGGCAGTGGTTTGACCCACGACCTCGGGTTTGCCCGATTCCGCGTCAACGACCACTTTTTGGCCGCGAGTGGCCACGATTTCTCGCCCCGTTCCTTCGCTGTAGAGCATGGCCGCGTACTCAGGATTCGTGTGTATGTCGGCTTGATAGCCGACAACTTTCCAAGTTTTGGGGTCCGCTAGCGAGCTGCGGTATTGGACGCCTGAGTTGTTGTCGCCCTCGAGTCTCGCTTTGTAGGTCAAGCGAAAATCAGCAACTTCTCCACCTTGCCAAACAAGGAACGTATTCGCTGCGATCGCATTACCAACAGACGAACCGACGATTTGCCCGTCTTGAACCGACCACACCTTTTCATCGCCGGACCAACCTTCAAGATCCCGGCCATTGAACAGCCTTTGAATTTCCGCCCCACAACGAGGCAGAATATGGCTATGAATTACAGCCAATACGACGAGAACATTTGCGATTGTTTGAATTCTAAGTTGCATTTGTACGTTCCTGGTGTTGAGAGTTGAACGCGGGTAATTTTACAGGAACCCATTCCAACGACTTGCCTGATTGAAGGACCGCGTCACATACGGCTTGTGTGTCCAATGCGCTGCGAAAATCAGGTTGGGTGGCTTTGCCTTGTGCGAGATTTTCGAGGAAGTCGGCCACATGGTGAATGAAGCTATGCTCGTACCCGATACTCAAGCCCGGCACCCACCAGCGACCCATGTACGGCATCTCGCCCTCGGTGACATGAATCGTGCGCCAACCTCGCACCCTCGAATCATCGGCATGGTCAAAGTATTCTAACCGATTGAGGTCGTGTAAGTCCCAGCGAATCGAGGCGTTTTCTCCGTTGATTTCAAAGGTGAATAAGGCCTTGTGGCCGCGGGCGTAGCGAGTCGACTCAAACAACCCTAGCGAACCATTCGTGAAGTGGCACAGGAATGCACAAGCATCATCGATGTCCACAGGTTGCACCTGCCCGGTCTCGGCATGCAGTCGCTCCTTGACGAAAGTTTCAGTCATCGCGCTGACATTTTTGATTGTCCCATTGAGCCACAGGGCCGTATCGATGCAATGCGAGAGCAAATCACCCGTGACGCCCGACCCTGCCGCGGACGAATCGAGCCTCCAAGTCCCTGCACCCCCCTGCGGCACTTTGCCGGAGATCGTCCAGTCCTGCAAAAAATTCGCCCGAAAGTGATAGATCCTCCCGAGCCGTTCTGCGTCGATGAGTTCCTTGGCCAGCGTGACGGCCGGGATTCGCCGGTAATTGTACCAAACCGTATTGGCCACTTGAGCAGCTTCAACGGCCTCGCACATTTCCCGCCCTTCGGCAGTATTCATCGCCAACGGTTTCTCGCAGAGAATCATCTTCCCC